>JBFMBJ010000038.1:0-9470 GCA_040755235.1 Candidatus Omnitrophota bacterium | reverse complement strand
CCTGGAAATCCAGCTCTTCAAAGACCTCAACTGCTTTTATAGGGCCCAACAATTTAAATATCAGCAATCTTTCCTGGTTTCCTAAACTCTTCCAGCCTTCTGCCATGTCCATAGAATTAATTTTACGCACAATATCCTTTAACATTGCAAAATCTTTTTTTGCCAGTAATTCTTTTATATCGGGTAAAAATAAAGCAAAAATATCAATTCCCTGCCTATGATTAGATTTTATAGTGTTGGGGACCATGATTTATTGGTTGTCTGTTGGGATAAGGGAAAGGTTTCTTTCTATAAACTCAACCATTCTTTTTTGTGTCGCACTTGAGATTTTATGGAATTCTACGCCCATACCTGGATGAATTTGCGGTTGAACTTGTTTATCTGAAAGCCATACAACTTTTGCTTCTAATTCTAATTCTTCAGATTTGGGAGGAATTTTAAATTTTAAAATTACCTCATCTCCTAGTTTAAATTTATCGCAGCCAAATATATAAGCACCAATCGCACTTAAATCTAGAATATCTACTTTTAAACAAACAGGTATCTTTTCTTCTTTTGTTTTTAATTCTACTTTTATATCAATAGGCAGACGTTTAAAACGCCGGCGCAATTTTAGTTTCTTAATATTTTCAATAACCTTATCTTCCTTAAGGCTATTTAAAGCCAATTCTTCACTAGGATAAATATCCACAGCCTTATCTACACCGGTTACAGAAAATAAATTTCTCAAGTGTGCTGGAATATTACAAAGCTTCATACGGCCATTATTATTTGCTACTTCTTTATAGGCAATAATTATTACAGAAATTCCCATGTAATCAATAAATTCTATTGCTTCAAAATTACAAATGATATCCAAATATCCATCGCGCAGGCATTGCCCTACGGTCTCCACAAAATTTGCGGAATCAACATCTACGCGACCAGATAAATCTAATATTATTGCACTATTTTTTTGTCTCGCACTAATTTCCATAGTTTAAAATTATAACACGAAATTTGCCACAGAAATACAAATAATTTATTTTTCTGGATTTGGATTTTCTGGCGGCTCTTTCGGCTCTTCTAACAATTGTTTGGGATTTTCTTCTATTTGCTTAGGTTCTTCTTTGGCTGGCTCCTTATGCTCTTCTTTGGGATTTTCTTCTAACCCCTGTTTTTTCTCTTCTGGAGATTTCTCTTTTGGTGTTTCTTTCTTTTCTTCTTCAACTTCTTCTTTCTTTGGCTGTTCTACAGGCTCTTCTTTAACTTCTTCTTTCTTTTGTTCTTTTTTTGGTAATTCTTTCTTAAGATCTTCTTTGGGTTTTTCTTGAGGTTTTACTATTAGTTCTTCTGCCTTACTCTCTATTTGTTTTTTTAAATCATCATACTCTTTTTTCGAGACCCACTGGGTTTGGGATTCTTTATTTTTAAATTCTTGGATAATCTTATCTTTTAATTCGGATTGCCTTTGATAAACATTTATTTTAGCATTAAGCATCATTATCTCATCTGCCATTTGATTTCTTTCTTTTTCTAAATTTATAAAATTTTCTTTAAGCTCTTTTAATTCTTTATTTAAATTTAGATTATGTGAAAACTTATCTTCCAATTCCTTTTCTTTTTTTATTAAATCATTTTTTAATTGCAGGTTATCTTTTCTTATTTTATCTAACTCTGACCTATCTTTATTTTCCCACTCTTTAACTCTACTTACTTCTTCGATTAATTCAGCTTCTTTATTTTTTAATAAATTAAATTCATTTTTTAGATCGCGGTATTCCGTTTGCTCACGGTCTAACTGACTTTGTAAAAGAGCTAGTTCTTGCTTTAATTCCTGTATTCTTAAGCTAGCGGGATCTGGTTTTGGAACTTGAGGTGATTTTTCTTTTTTTTGCTTCTTGTCTCCCTGATTAGGAAAACTAAAAACAAAAGCTACCATGGCAATAACTCCAAAAATAAGTGCAATAATTAGTGTATTCATTTATTCTCCAAGGTAATTTTTTCTTTTATGTCAAATGCCAAATTAAAACTATAAACATTTTTAAAATCATTTTTTGAATCGTTATCAGTCTTACTCATTAGTCCATAATTAATCATATTAAAAACAATTTCCCCAAAATCATCAGTTGAGGTCAGGCCCCAGTACTCTAATAAATTTTTTAACATTATGCCATATTTATCTAAGCCAAATTCTTTTATCCCTTCCAATAATTCTTTTCCTGTAAGATGCCCGGATCTATTTAGCTTATTTTGAGTAAAATGTAATGCCTGCATAGTGAATTCATATGCATCGGCTTTATAACGTTTATCTTTTTCAATGATTAAATTTATCTTTTGATAAAAATCCATGCTTAGAATTTTTCCCAATGAATTATTTCTTTTAAAGGCCTCTTCTGAGCAACTTTAAATATATTTTTTGATTTTGGATAACCTAAAGCAACAAGACTTACTAATTTAAAGGTCGCGGGGACATTTAATAAATTACTAACTTCTTGAGCATAAGGTTTTTTATCTCCTGCCACCCAACAAGAACCTATGTCAAAGCCGGTTGCCGCTAAAAGTAAATTTTGGGTTGCCGCAGATCCATCTTCTAAATAATATTTTGTATCACTACAAAAAACTGCAACACAAGTCGAGGCCTGAGCAATAAATTTTCCATTATCGGCAATAATTACCCCAAGTTTATTTAAAATATCTTTATTAGTTATAACAATAAATTCCCACGGTTGGATATTTCTTGCTGTAGGGGCAAATCTGGCTAAATCTATAATATTTTCTAACACTTCTCTAGAGATAGGTTTATCTTGAAATTCTCTAACGCTTCTTCTTTTTTTAATTATATCTAGATTCATTTTTATGAAAGTAGCCTATTTTTTAAATCTTCTGGGATTTGTCTTGGTTTAAAATCGCTACCGATACAAGCCATTATTGTTTTAGCAACGCATATTAAATCATTATTCTGATTTTTAACCTCGTGCTTAAATTCAATTTTAACTAAAGAAATATTTTCTATTTTCGTAGTAATCGTAAGCTCATCTGCGTAATGCGCGGGACACTTATAATCTATTTCCTGGCGGACTACTACAAACAAAATTCTATCTTCGGCAAGTTTCTTAAGCGCTAAGTCCTTTTGTTCAAAGAATTCCGTACGTGCTTCTTCAAAAAATTTTAAATAATTAGCGTAATAAACAATGCCGCCGCAGTCTGTATCATGATAATAAATTTTTTTCTTCATTCAAAACCCCTCTCTATATAGATACTAATATTGTATTGTAAATACGCTCAATTTTCAAATAGAAAGTTTATCTTGATTTAGACTACGTACCAGGTAAAATATTCTTATGAATATAAAAATTAATTTAGCAAAATCAGCAGGTTTTTGTTTTGGGGTTAAACGTGCTTTAGCCATTGCCTTTGAAACAGCCAAATGTGGGCAAAAAGTTTATATGCTGGGTGATATAGTCCACAACGAAGATGTAGTAAAAGACATTAAAAAGACTGGCGTAAAAAAAATTAAAAAACTCTCTTGTGGAACTAACAAAATTCTTTTAATCCGTGCACATGGCGCCTGTCAAAATATTCTAACCAAGGCTAAAAAATTAGGCTATAAAATTGTTGATGCCACCTGCCCTATGGTTAAAGAAATACACAAAATTGCCAGAAATATGGAGCAAGATGGCTATAAAATTATTGTTATCGGAGACAAACTACACGATGAGGTGCATGGAATTACAGGGCAATTAAACCACAAAGCAATAGTAATTGACAATCTAAAAAATATCCCAATTTATAAAATTAAAAAAATAAAAAACGCCTGCATTGTAGTTCAATCTACACAAAACATAGAAAAAGTACTTAGAATAGTTTCTCTTTTAAAGTCATATATACCAAAATTAAAATTCTTTAATACTATCTGTAGGCCCACACGAATAAAACAAGAAGAAATAAAGATCATGCCTTTAGAAAATGACCTGATGATTATTATTGGTTCAAAAAATAGCGCAAATACTAAAAGGCTTTATGAAATATCGAAATCTTTAAATAAAAAGAGTTACTGGATACAATCAAAAAAAGATATTAAAGATATCTGGTTTAAGAATACAAAAGCTATAGGAATAACTGCTGGCGCTTCAACGCCGGATAGTGTTACGTGGGAAGTCATCAGCTACATTAAAAAACTAAAATAAATTTATCAGATCAAACCTTAGAAACTAAAAGACTATTAATTTCTTTTAATAATTCTTGAGGATTATAGGGTTTTGCAAAAATTACGTTTCCATCAATCTTATGGCCTTGTTTCATTTCTTCTTTTTTTGTATAAAGACAGGTCAAGAACAGAATCGGTATATTTTCTGTCCCGGGATTATTTTTTAATTCTTCAGCAATCTCTTCTCCTCCCTTGTCCGGCATAACAATATCAAGTATAATCAAATCGAAATGTTCGCTTTTTGCAATAGCTATTGCATCTACACCGCTATTTGCCTTTAGGACTTTATATCCGGCCTTAGACAATCTTGCCTCCAGCATCATTAAAATATCTTTATCGTCATCCACAATTAAAATCTTCTTTTCTATCATAGTCACCTCTTTTTTTAACCTATATATTTTTTTACTTTTTCGAATAATTCTTCAGGCTCAAAAGGTTTTATCAAATAATCATCTGCAAAACATTCTTTCATTATTCTGACCGTATCTGAAATAGCACTTGCAGTCATAAATATGATTGGGATATTTTTTAATTCTGGATTATTTTTTATATTTAAACAAACTTCCCGGCCATCCATATTGGGTAAAAGTATATCTAAGAGTATAATATCTGGTTTTATCTCCTGCGCTATTTTAAGCGCATCTAGACCATCTATAGCAGTAAAAATTTCGCAGTTTATTTTTTTTAACCGGAAAGTAATTACTTTTAAAATATCTGGCTCATCATCAACAACTAATATTTTTTTATTCATTTGTTAAATTGGTAGTGTAAAGTAAAACACAGAACCATTCCCAAATTCAGATTCTACCCAAATTTTACCCTGGTGCGCCTCAACGATATTTTTACAAATCGCAAGACCCAGGCCTGTGCCGCCAATTTTTCTTTGCTTCGCACTTATTAATTGTTTAAAGGCCTGAAACAATTTGGGCATATCTTCTTTTTTTATACCGATACCTGTATCTCTTATTCCTAAAACAATATTATTTCCTTGACAAACACTGGTAATAGTAATATTTCCCTTTTCAGTAAAACTTATAGCATTATTAACCAGATTACTTAATACCTGTGTAATTTTATCTTTATCAAATTTTATCCTTGGAATATTATTGTCCAAGTTAACTACTAATTTTAATCCTTTTTTAGACACCAAGGAAACCATTTGTCTTTCAATATCCCTGACGATATCATTAATATTATTCTCTTCCATCTTAAATTCTATTTTACCAGCTTCTAATTTTTGGAAATCTAAGACATCGTTAATTAATCTGGCAAGCCTATCGATATTATTTTTTGCTATACCTAAAAATTCCTCTTGATTTTTATTTATTGGCCCGGCTGAGCCATCGATAACTAAATTAATACCTTCCTTAATAGCCGCCAAGGGTGTACGTAATTCATGTGATACAATAGAAGTAAATTCGGATTTCAATTCTACGACTTCTTTCATTTTTTCTTCAACAAGTTTACGCTCGGTAATATCCTGAAATACTTCTAATATTGCTTTTTTACCTTGGTAGATCATGCCGGTATGATTAATTTGAAATACTTTACCCCCAAGCACATCTTTAGCTTCAATTGTCTTTGTTTTCCCCACTTTAATTTCTTCTCTTAAGGGACAATCTACGCATTGCATTTTGTCATCTTTATAAAGCATCCAACATTTTTTACCAATCGCCTCTTTACCAAAAATAGCTTCTAGTTTTTCATTTAAAAACATTATATTTCCATATTGATCCACGATATCCATTCCAAAAGGAATTGTTTTTAACAAATACTTGTCTAATTCATTACTTGTATATAATGCTTCTTCTAATCCTTTACATTTTTTAATTTCATACATTAAAGGGCGAAAAGCAAGTAAATATAATAAAGGATAGATTAAAATTACTAGGATTAATCCATCTATAAAATTTTCTATGGAAATCGGTAAAGATAATTTCTTTAATAAAATCATTACAAAAAATTCTGCTAAATATATAGCTGTAATCAAAATTATAAATATTTGAATATTTCCGAATTTAGATGATCTCATTTTGAATAATCTTTTAAATACCTATTAGTAATAAAATAATATGTCATTCTGGTTTATTTTGGTCAATTTCTAAAATCCGCCACGCCATATCATCGAGGGATAAATCATCACGATGAACATGAACACAACTTAAAATGTAATTTGGATCTCCTAAGCTAGAAAATGGAATTTTTATAAGTAATTCTTTTCCTTTATAGGTATACTGGCCAACCAAAATTTCTTGTTTTTTATCTCTTACTGTCATCCCAAATAATCCTACAGAAATATTAATCTTGGGCATTTGGGAAAAATCTATGCCTTTCTTATAGCCTAAAAGATTAATTAATATCCCTAAGGTTTTATCTATGGTTTTTTTTAGATTTATTTTGATAAGTAAATCTTTATCGTGATATGCATATTTTAAATTAGCAATTATACCTTTTTGCTCTTCTTTAATCGGCGTTAAATCATCTCTTATATCCTTATCAATATCTAAATCTTGCCATAGAATATTTTCTTTTTGGTTTTTAATTTTAGTTACCGGATAATCACTAAAAAGTTCATTCTTTCGCGCAAAAGTTACCAAATAACTTGGTGCATATTTTATTTGGCTCTTGTAAAATAAAATCGTGTTATATTTTTTTTCTATCTCTTCATTAGTCAAATTTAATTCTTGCCACGAGAGACCTTTAATTTTACGCGGCGGATTTATTTCTAAATTTGGGTGATACCCTCTGGGCATTGGCCAAGCTACTACATGAATAATATAAGGAAATACCTCTGGTTTTTTAATTTGCCCTTCTAAATCCCATAAAGCTACTTTTAAGAATAAATACAAAGCTCGATGATCTCTATTGGTATCTGCAGGATGAGAAACAAAAATTTTTGTGGGCCTAAATTCTAAAAGTATATTTTTTAAATCTTTTAAGATACTCTCTCCTACATATGGTGCACCAAAAGATAAAGCCTCTGGATAGCTAACTTTTGTAACTCTTGCTAACATGCTACGAAAAGGTCTTGACGTATTCCAATATTTAGTTAATATCTCCATTGTTCCAAAATCTGGATAGCCTAAAAAAGTAACATCGCCCTTATTAAGCCCTAAATAATTCATTGCGGCTAATGTTTCTTTAGCACGCACTTGGCCCATGTGTAAAAATTCGCCTTTTTTAAAAGTTAAGCGCTTTTCATAAACAATAAAAGATAGTTCGTTATTATCACCATTAGTAAAACAAACTATCTTTACTTTGCTATTTTGTTTTAATGCTTTTTGAATTACTCCTGAAGAGCCTATCGCTTCATCGTCTGGATGTGGAGCTAAGATAAGGATTTTATCGCTTGAAGAAAAAATTGGTGGCTGATTAAGTGTATCAGCAAAACAAATATTATTTATTAAAAAAAATAAAAAAATGCCGACTAAAAAAATAAAATAAAGTTTTAACTTATCGGCCATTTTATGTAATTAGAAATTATTCTACAGGAATAATTAATTTTTGCCCAGATTTTAATTTTTTCGAGTTTTTAATTTTCTCTTTATTTAATTCGTAAAGATATTGCCAGCGGTGGCCGCTGCCAAGTTCTTTTTCAGCAACACTCCATAAAGTATCACCTTTTTTCACAACATATTCTCTTGTCGAAACCTTAACTTGGCTTTCAACATTTTCTTCTTTTTGTTCTTCGTATTTTCCTTCTTCTATTAATTTTGCATCAAGAGGTGCTTGTTCGTCTTGTGACATTGCTATCTCTTGGACTTCAGCAATCATAAATTGCGCATTACGGTCTTTTTGCATGCCAAAAATATCTGTAATCGGCGCAACCGCATCCAATTTTCCCTTACTAAGGATTTTAATACGTTCCTCCTCTATGCCTTTATCTTGCATAAATTCTTTTACTGCTTCAGCGCGGCGCCTGCCTAATTTTTCATTATATTTTTCTGACCCGCGGATATCGCAATTTCCAGTAATTAAAATATCTGCTTTGGGGTTTTTATTAAGAGTATTTACGGCATCTTCTAAAATACTAATTGCATCTTCTCTTAATTTGCTTTTATTATAAGCGAAATAAATTTTTACATTTTTGATTATTTTTTTAATTAACAATGAGGCTTTGGGCTCACCGGGCTTAGTTTCTTTGTAATCTTTAATAATTTTATAAACGTAAATATATCCACGATTACCCCATAAGTCTTTTGGGTTATCGGTTTCTTTTGGCCACCACCAATACCCACCCATTGATTCATCTTTAATTGGGCTGGGTCTTGCTTGAGTAGGCCACCACGAGAATTGTTCTTGCAGGGCCTCTAGTTGAAGTGGACGACGTGCCTCCCTTTCCTTCTTACTAATAAATTTAACAGGAAAATCAGCATAAATTCTCAAGCTACTTATAAAAAATATACAAATTGTTATTGCTAACAATGCTAATTTTTTTTGAAAAATATTTTTCATATCTCCACCCCTTATTCGTTTGTTCCTCTAGTAATAAATTTATCTTCTTCTTTTAAAATAAATTTAATCATAAAGAAAACTACCAAACTTATTAAAAGAAAATCTAACGTTGCAGCAATAACAAGGCCTATTTTTATATGTAACTTGCCTAAACTTAAAGTTACATGTTGCCAGGAGATCTCTCCGGGAAAAAATAGTTCTAATACCGGCATTAGCAAGCCCTCAATAATACTATTTATCAATTTTGCAAAAGCCTGTCCTATTAATATACCAATGGCAACACCAAGTATAGTCTGCGATTTAATAAATTTTATAAAATCTTCTCGAAGACGTTTTCTTATTTCTTTATTCATTAAAAATTAATGCTTTGCTTTTTTTGATTTAGTGGTTTCCGCGGCCACCAAATATACCTTTAGTTTTTCCCAAGTAAGAGGACCTATTTTACCATCTGCCTTTAGGCCATTTTTTGCCTGAAATTCCTTTATTGCTGACTTGGTCTGTGGGCCAGTTTTTCCGTCAACAACACCTTTGTAAAAACCAGCATTTTGCAAAGCAAGTTGCACGTCTTTAGTTAGAGGCTTAACAAAACCTAAGGTAGCGGCAGGTGTTGTATTCTGTGCCTTTACTACTTCTTTGGTGGTTTTTGTTGCTTTGTTTTCAGTTACTGGTTCTGCAAGAGTCTCTATTGGTTGAGTAACAACTGTGCCTTGTATAGAAGTTGTTTCCATTTCCATTTCGCTACTCATTTCTTCACTACCAGGTATCTGTGTAACTTGTTCAGTTTTTTTGCTACAACCAAATACAAAAAATGATAAAATAATAATTC
>JBFMBJ010000037.1:0-9561 GCA_040755235.1 Candidatus Omnitrophota bacterium | reverse complement strand
TTTTTCCTAGTTCATGGATAGCTCTTTCGAGGATATATTGTTTTTTCGCTTCGTAACCTTCTGCAATGGCAGCTTTTAGTCTTTCACTGCCATTTTTTTCTATCCACTGTTTTTTCTCATCTGCTGTTCTTTTCTGTTTCTCTTCTTTTATTTTTTCTTCTTTTTCTTTTGTTTTGTTTTGTTCTTCTTCTTGTATTTTTCTTTCTTTTTCTTCTTTTTCTCTTTCCATTTTTCGTTGTTGTGCTAATATTTTATTTTCTTTTTCGGCATCTTTCTTTTCCGCTTCTACTAGTGGGACCCACAATTCGCTATTATCTCCGCAGATATTTTTCCAAGCTATCCCTTCTTCGATTTCCACCGATATTTTTTCATATCCCCAGAGCTCCTTAGGGATAAATGTTTCCTTTTCCACTCTGTTTTCATTCCAAAATTCCCGGCGCATATATAGGGAATGAGGGAACGCTCGCCTCCGCAAGCGCTCCCCTATTGCCTACCGTAGCTGTATCTCTGGAGGTGCTGTGGAGATCAGTCTAGCGACTGACTCGGGCACCGCAGTAGACGGTGTCGGATTGGAGCCAGACCAATATAACATTGTAGGGCATCCGTACCTCCGCAATGCCCAGTACCAGTAACCGTATCCTGGACCGCTCCACCCAGGGATGAGAGCAGCATTATGACCTCCTCGTGGACCCCTGTGGTTGATGTCGCTCCACATAGCTGGCGAGATTTTTCCATCCAGCCATTTTATCCTCTGCTGTGTTTTTGTTTCTTTCATTTTATTTACCTCCTTATAATTATAAAATTAAAATAGGGTATCAGGACTTAACCCAACATTGTAACAGATGAGAGGCTATTTAATGTCCCAATACCCTATATAATATCGACCAAAAAAAATAGCCCTCATTTGTTACATTATACATTATACCATATTGTCTCATTTTTGTCAAGTGTTTTTTTGCTATATATACTCTTTGCCTCATTTTTCCTGCGTTTTAAGAGATTTCTAACACATTTTTTAAAATCGTGCTACGGGCATAAATAGACTATGTTATCGTGATGATGAGTGATAATTATGAGTGATGATGCGGGTGTAGGGGATAGGGTAACACGATTTAAAATATTGTGTTACGCAACTTCCGATAATGAAACTTATGTAAACTTGACTTAAGTTTAGTATTTACAAGGGTTTAGGTGTGATTTTGGGGTATTTTTTAGGTGTATTTTTGAGCCAAAAATGATAGATGAATAGCTTGAATTCCCGCAAAAGTTTGGATTCAAGCTGGTTGGCTTGCCCCTTTCTGCCGGAACCCCCCTATGCCTCCCCCAAGTGGCTGGCTTCAAAATGTATCAATACCATCTTCACGAGCGGGGTAAGAAAGTAGGAGTTTGGAGTTAATGTTTCGAGGGTGTGACAAAATGTCACGGGTTAAAGTGAGGGGAGATTTTACATTATTCGCCCAATAATGTAAAAGAGAGAATGGTGGTGGTAATGATTAGAAGTTAAGGGGTAGAGGGATAGAATTAAGTTTAGAGGTAGCGATGTTAAAATAATTGGGGTTAATTTCAATGCCGATAAAGTTTCTATTTAGTTTTTTAGAAGCAGAGAGGGTGGAGCCGGAGCCACAGAAGGGGTCGAGGATAGAGTCATTAGGGTTAGAGAGGTAGAGGAGAATTTCCTTGATAATTTTTTCGGGTTTTTGGGTAGGGTGTCTGCCGAAGTCATATCTTTCATGTCCTTGACAGATAGGAGATATAAAGATTTCGGAGTGTTGACCGAGTTGGTAATTAAAGGTAGCGAATTTAGTGGAGGTAGTTTCTTTAGAGAACCACATAATCATCTCAGTGGAAGTCATAAATTTAACTTTGCGGGCTTGAGGGGTAGGATTAGTTTTCATCCAGAACAGAGGTTGGCGGGGTAAGAGGTTAAATTTTTGGGCGATGTCAATAAGATAGGAGACTTTGAATTTATCGAAGAAGATAAGATATGGCCGCCTTTGCGGGTAAGTCTGGCGGATTGTTCAAGCCAGGCATTAGTAAAAGACAGGTAATCTTGAAGGGAATTGAAATGGTCCCATTTGCCGAAGTCGAGGCTAATGTCTTTGCCTTGATATTTCCAGCGTTTAGTATTATATTTTTTGGGGTTTCTTTGTCGGCAGATTGTGATTTCTTTAGAGATAAAGAAAGGTGGGTCAGTAAAGACGCAGTCGATGCAGGCATCAGGGAAAGATTTCATGATTTCAATACAATTACCGAGATAGATTTTGTTAAATTCCATAGTTTATTTTCCTTTATTGGGCGAATAGTGTAAAAAAGTTATTAAAAATCCAAATTTAAGGTATAATTCAAAGTATCGTTTGATAAGCGTTTTTGGGCTAACCTGCAATAATCTAGGTTAATATCAATTCCCAGATAATTTCTGTTAAGTTTTTGAGCAATTAACAAGGTAGTTCCTGCGCCACAAAAAGGGTCTAAAACAATACCTTTTTCAGGGGAAGTAAAAATAATTGGTATTTCCACTAATTTATCAGGGAAGCAGGCGAAATGTTCTACATCAATATCAAGTTCTTTTCTAAAGTTTCTTGGTTGGGGGTTCAATAACCAATAAGTAGGTATGTTTTTACCGATAGGATTTTCAAATTTTTCACCTCTTTGGCTATGGCGATAAAAAGTGTGCAGTCCTTGTTGTTGAGATTCTACAGCTCTTTTATCATTTCTTTGTCTTACTTCTCTTGCACGAGGGCTATTATAGTTTTCTGCCTCAAGAGAATTCAGGGATAAATATTTAGCTTGTGTTATGCAGAGGATAAATTCTCTTTTTAATCCAGCTTTGCGGTTGGAGGCATTAGGGCTTGCGTGTCGTTTCCATGTTCGGTTGCAGACGGGGCAAATTCCTTCAGGGTCGTAACCGTGCTTTCTGGCAATATAAGAAGTTAATTTTTCTTCTTCTTGAACACTCATTTTACTTTCAGTACTTCCATCAGGTCGAAAATCAAATTGGTTGTATTTACTGTTAGCATACATTTTGCGTCTTAATAATCCTGGTGGTCGAAAATCGGTTATGCCTTCATATTGATGTGGGATTCTCACGGCATCAAGATTAGAGTAATAGCGTTTATTTTTGGTAAAGAAATAAAAGACTTCCCCTGCTTCGTTTAAGCGGTCGTCTACTGAGGTAGGCATTACTGACCCATAGGTTCGGTTGTTTTTAATGTCAAGAATTTGCTTTACCCAATGGCACTTATTGCGGAGGGTAAAGCCTAATTCATCAATGCACTTTATAGCAATTCGTTCAGGCATCATTAACATACATTTATCAGGATAGTTTTTCATTCGTGCTCTACCACAATGTAGTCCTTCTTTGGCTCCATATTTATTTTTATCAAATTTGGAATTACCAGAACTTGCGTAAGCATCACCCATATTAAGCCAGAAAGCACCTGTAGGTTTTAGCACTCGTTTAACTTCGGCAAAGACTTGTATGAGGTTATTGATATAATCTTCAAAGGTAGGTTCTAATCCTATTTGTCCTTCTATTTGGTAATCTCTGAGTGAATAGTAAGGAGGGCTGGTAATAACACAGTCTACCAAATCTGATGGCATAGATTTAAGAACTGTTAATGCATCTCCACAAATAACTTGATTTAATTCTATGATTTTTTCCATAATAACACTAATAATGTAAAAATCTCACTTTTTACTTTTACTTTTTCCACCTTTTTTTAGCCAATCGAAGATGAATTTAATTTCTCTATTGATAATACCTTTGCGTTCCCATCTTCGGATAGTTTGGCGGGAAACTCCCAAGTAGGATGCGAGTTCACCTATTTCGATAATATCGGATAATTTTACACGGCGGATTTTTGTTCGTTTAACTTTAGACATAAGAGTGTTCCTTTTTTATAAATTATAACATAGAGGAAGGATATTGTCAAGGGAATTTTACACTATTGGTTGAATAATGTAAAAAAAATTAAAAAAAGTAGTTGACAAAAATAGGAAGATGTGATATAATATCGGAAGTGAGGGGATAAAGGATGAAACATCCAGAATTAAGAGAAGGAGAAGTTTTCTTTGGAAATTTTTTCTCCTTTGGAATTCTTTTCTCCGACAGGGATATAAATATAGGAAATCCTAATATGAGAATAGGAAAAATAGCTTATGATGTTGATGGCAATATTTTAAAAAATGGAGTTCCTGTTTTCATTCAAAAATCAGAGTTTAAAAAATCAAAGTTTAAAAAATCAAAGTTTAATTTTAAATTTGATAATGAAGGAAATGTTATTTATCAAATAAAAGAGAAAAAATAAAGGAGGAAAATGCTATGAATACTTTAACAGAACGGCGAGCAAAATTTGTTTATGAAGGGGCAAGATTAGCGGCGATAGCGGCACAAATGCGCCAATTAATTGTTCCAGTCTCTTGGGAAGAAAGAGAAGAGCCCTTTAAGGCACAGTTTCGAGAAGTGATAGAAAGACAATGTGGAGAGCAAAGGTCAAAATCACCAAAAGAGTTACATGGGAGTTGGATGCAGGCATATTTTTCTATGGGTTGGGTATATGGCGAAAAGTATGATAGAGAGAAAAAGACACATCCAGACCTTATTCCATATGAGAATTTAGACCAAAGGGAAAAGGATAAAGATGCGGTATTTATAGCATTATGCGAGATAGCAAGAAAGTGGATAAGAGGAGAACTAAAAGAAGAAAAATTCGATAAGATAGAATGTGGTTGTTTACCGTTTAATCCTTGTGAAAAACACGCAAAAGAAGCAAGTAAAAGCTGAACTACCCTAACTTATCTCCGATAGATTAGGGCTTCTTGGATAGGGAATTAAAAGGTGAAAAAAAGAATGAAGATAAAATTTCCTGAATTTTTAGTAATTGGCGATACTAAATTTAGAATTATACAAGATAATAAAAGAGATTGTGGAGAATGTTGTTATTCTTTTGTAACAAATAATGGAGTTTACAAGTCTGGCACTATTATAATTGGCACTCAATATTTAGAAAAAGAGCCACGAGTGGTACTAATAAGCATTATACATGAACTCAAGGAAATAATACAATGTGAGTGTGAGCAGGGCACGAGGCATACTCAGAATGATGATGGTTGGATGTTTCACTATGGGCATATTTGTGTTCAAGATTAGCGGGATTATTATATGAATTTTTGGAGTAAAAATGGTAGAACAAATAAAAACAGCTGAAGCGAATTCGGTAAAATGTTTCAAAAAAAGAAAAGATTGTGAACCAATGTCTTTCTGTTTCTATCACGATAACGAAGTTTTTTGTTCTGGGTATGTTACCAAACCCAAATATAATAGAGCAGATATAGTAAGGTTATGTATCCCAGACGTCTATGTTGGGGATTTTACTCCTGATGAAGCATTAACGATAGCAAATACTCTTGTTTATGCCTCAAACGAAGCAATACTAATTTCCTTTTAATGTAAAAAATAATTAATAATGAAGTAGGAGGTAAAGGAGGATAAAACTGTGAACAGAAAGCATATTGTTAGTAGTAATATATCTTCTATTGGTTATGATGTTAATAATAAAATTCTAGAGATAGAATTTAAAAATGGAAGTATATATCAATATTTTAATGTTCCTTCTAATGTATTTGATAAGTTAATGTCTGTTAGTAGTCAGGGTAATTATTTTTATCATAATATTAAAAATACTTATGATTATAAGCATTTTGTGTAAACTATCTTAATCTATCAGAAGTAAAATTCAAAAAGGAAGAAAAAATGATTTTAATATCTTTAGGCAGCTGGAATAGTAAAGGTGGTTATTTTTTAAAATGGGAAAGGATATATTGGAAAGGATATTAGACGCCATTTTGTAGGGTTAGAAAAAGATATAAAAATTGGTTTGGATATTGGAATAAGAAAAGAGAAGATTATTAAGTCCCCTAATCTTTTTGATAAATATGCTTACCAAAGAGGTAAAGAAGCAAGGTTTTGCAAAAAGTCCGTCGCTCTACCGTCTGTCTTTTTTGCAAAACTTTCTCTTCTGTATTGGTGGCAGGGGACAGAATCGAACTGTCGACGCCGGGATTTTCAGTCCCGCGCTCTACCTCTGAGCTACCCTGCCTCGAATACTGAATCCTAAATCCCCTAAATCTATGATTATTATATCATAAAATTTCAAGTCGAGGAAACTCCGTATTTTAATGCGGAGAGGAATCGACTTCCTTTTAACTCGATTATCTCCTTTGTTAAGTTTTAGCTTGACATTCTCAGATAAATATGATATAATTTAACTATGCGAACAATCACAAAAACTTGCAAAGTCAAACTTAATATTCCTGATAATAGAAAGTCAGATATTCTTAAAACTTTTGAGCAATATATCTTTGCTCTTAACTACTCCATCGATAAAGCATACGAACCAGATAAGAAAATTATCAATAAGTCTAAGCTACACAAACTAACTTATTATGCTTTAAAAGAACTAACTGAGTTACCCGCTAATTATATTTGTTCAGCCAGGAACAAAGCCTGTGATATAGTTAGAGGAAATATTATCAAATGGTCTAATGGTAAAAGGGCGTCTAAGCCTACTTATAAAGCTTTCTCTATCCAAATGGATAAACGAACTCTTACTATTAAAAATAGACATTGCACTTTTTCTACTATTAATGGCAGAGTTAAAGCTGATTATATTCTTGGTGATTATCAGAAGCAAATTCTTGACGATCCTAATTATGAGTTTAGAACAGCTACATTGACCTGCAAGAATGATTGTTTTTTTCTTAATATCACTATTGTTAAACCTGCTCTTGTCAAACAGCCTGAAATAGTTATGGGTGTTGACCTGGGCATCAAAAATATAGCAGTAACATCTACTGGTCGATTCTTTTCCTCTGGCATTCTTAATGATATGAGAAGGCAATCTCAAGAGAGAAGAGGCAACATCCAACAAAAAGGCACAAAGTCTGCTCATGGCCTGATTAGGCGATTGAGTAGAAAGGAAAACCGTTTTAGTAATTGGATATTGCATAATATCTCTCGACAGATTGTTAATGAAGCTCTGGAAAAGAAAGTAGATGTTATTGCTTTTGAAAATCTTACAGACATTAGAGAAAAAGCTAACTACTGGCGAAAGAAACAAAAGCATAGAATTAGCCTCTGGGCTTTTGATAAGCTTCAAAACTATGTGCAATATAAAGCCCTTGAGTCTGGTATTGATACTGTTTTTGTTGAAGCTAAATATACCAGCCAAAGATGCTCTAAATGTGGGCATATTGAAAGTTCTAATCGTAATGGTCTGTCTTTTGTCTGTAAACATTGTAACTACTCCCTAAATGCTGACTATAACGCCAGCAAGAATATTGCAATCAAAGCTATATCTTGCAAAAGTCCTGATATGGTTAGCCGACCCTGTAAGCTCGGCTTAAAAGCAGAAGTTATCGCTTACTGCTAAAGCCCCCGAATTTATTCGTGGGGTTGCTTATAATATCCCTCTATTATCAGTATTATAGAATCTTTTCCTACAAATTTCCTTTCTCCAACATATTTCATAGGTAGAGTGAACTCTATTATCTCTCCGTTGTTTAAAAAAAATGCTTTTCTAAACAATAGATTTCTACTTTAGGGTCGCAAATGAGAGTTTTATTTGATATTGTCCCTACTGTATCTGCATAACCTACCTTTGATAATAAACAAAGTATCCCTACTAATATTATTAATCTCATCTTGTTTCACCTCCTTTCCTTCACCTCCACCAAAGGATCATGGTGCAAGGAATAGAGTCTTTCCCTACTCTTTACCTTAATCCTTGAACCTTTTTATCCGAAAGGCTTCATCTGATTATAGACGATTATAAGTTATTACTTTTGAGTCTATTGGGAAATGATAATAGATTTTTATTTTATCTTTATAAATTACTATCTTTTTAAATAGAAGAAAAAGAAGCCTCCTCTTTTCTTTTATTCCCCAACTATCAAATTTTTTTCGCAAGTCTATTTTTTTTATATATTTTTTGAAATCTGTTAAATTAATCATCATTTTATTCTCATCTGATGACAATTGATGTTCTATATTTTGTATTTGTCTATCTATCTCATCTTTCCTTTTTTTTGCCTCTTCCCAATCTAATCCTTTTTCAATTGCCTGAAGTAGATTAGCTTTTTTAAGTTCTAAAGATTTAAGTTCATTTTTTAAAATCTGTTTTTTCTTTGCCTTATCCTCAACTAATAATATCATTTTATAGCCTTTTATGATTTTATTTATATCTCCACAGATTTTAAAAAAATCATCAATTAGAAGGGTATCTAAATTTTGCATTTTAATTAATTTGCTTTCAGCACATTTAACTTGATTAGTTCCTTCCCTGCGGATTGAAGCACAGCGATAGTATCTGTGCTTTTTATCCTTTTTAGTCGTAGTCCAACTATGAAGTTTTTTACCGCAATAACCACATTCTAATAGACTAGACAATAAATTAGATTGTTTATTATCTGAATAACATAATCGTTTTCTTAAATTTTGTTGCACTGCTATCCATTGTTCGTGAGGAATAAGAACCGGGATTTTAAGTTGTATCCCATTTCTTCTTCCAGTATACAGTTCACGCTTTAATATACGAATGAGTGTAGTTCTTCCCCAATATCTATTTCGTTGCGTTAATATACATTTTTTATTTAATTCATTTACTATTTGTTGAGGAGAACAAGTTTGTGCAAGCTCAAAGATTTGAGTTATAATAAGTGCTCTATCTTCATCTATTTCCAGCCCTTTTCCATGAATAAATCTATATCCATCTGGTGGGTGCCCCCCAAGCCACTTTCCAGAGAATTTTGCTTCTTCTATCCCCCGTTTTGTTCGTGCCAGTAATTTTTGTTTTTCTAACTTACTGACACTTCCTAAAATATCAGAGAAGAAATCGTCATCCTCTGACCTCAAATCATATGTTCTATTAGGTGTTGCAATTTGGATATTGTGTCTTTTTAAGAATTCTTTAATTTTGAAAATTTCTGCTGATCGCGATAATCTATCAATATCGATTACCGCAATCATGTTAATTTTGCCAGCTTCTATTTCCTTAAATAACCTTTGTATCTCTGGTCTATTCTCAACTTTTTCACCAGAGATACCTTTTTCTATAAAAAGTGTATAATTCCAACTATTCTTTTCTGCAAGTGAAATTAATATCTTTTGCTGAGCGGGAATACTAAACTTCTTCACCTGGTCTTCTGTTGAGACCCGGATGTATATTCCTACATTCATCTGCTTGCCTTTTTTTTAAATAAGACTGAGAAGACATATAAGACTTATAGGATATATAAGATAATTAAGTGGTATTTTTACCATTCTTATTGTTCTTCTTTACAATATTTTTTAAAGAGTTTGTCAAGTTCTATTTTCCGAAATCTCCAGCGTGCCTTTTTATTTCTACCCAAATTTAATTTATATGCAGGAACCTCTCCCTTTACTACTTTTGTATATAAAGTGCTTCCAGCTATCCCTAAATATTTTGCTGTTTCTTTCAAATCCAACATCCTCTTTTCCATTATTACCTCCTTAACTACATTTTTAATTTATTATATTATATT
>JBFMBJ010000036.1:0-9591 GCA_040755235.1 Candidatus Omnitrophota bacterium | reverse complement strand
TGTAAAACTGTTGTGTGATCTTTCCCACCAAAAAACTCTCCTATTTCTGGTAAGGACAGGGTTGTTAACTCCCTAATTAAATACATAGCCAATTGTCTAGGTAACACTATATTCTTACTTCTCTTTTGATTTTTTAAGTCACTTAGCGAGATATTAAACTCCTCAGAGATATATTTTTGTATCAAATCCGGGCTAATCAATTTAATGCTTTCTTTAGAAAGATCTTTTAAGACATCTTGCGCCAAGGAAAGGGTTATGGATTTATTTTCTAATAAGGCATAGGCAATGACTCGAATCAAAGCTCCTTCTAGCTCGCGGATGTTTGATTTGATTAAATTTGCGATAAAAAATATAACATCATCCGGTATGGGTGTAGGATCGTTTTCTATCTTCTTTTTTAAAATAGCAACCCTGGTTTCAAAATCCGGCGGTTGAATATCTGTAACCAGGCCCCAACTAAAACGCGAAATTAATCTTTCTTCCAAGTTAGAGATATCCTTAGGTGAACGATCAGAAGAAATAATTATCTGCTTGTGGTCATCGTAAAGGGTATTAAAGGTATGGAAAAATTCTTCCTGAGTAGATTCTTTACCCGCGATAAAATGAATATCATCAATTACCAACAAATCAACAGCACGATATTTAGCACGGAATTTTTGCGTGGAGCGATGCTGTATCGCTTCTATTAATTCATTAGTAAATTTTTCCGAAGGGATATAGCAAATTTTATATTTTTGTGGTTGGCGTTGGTAAAGATATCGGCAAATCGCCTGCATTAAATGAGTTTTACCCAAGCCCGCCCCGCCGTAAATAAAAAGCGGATTATAGGTTTTTGCCGGAGATTCTGCTACAGCTAAAGATGCTGCGTGTGCAAATCTGTTTGAAGGGCCAACTATAAAATTATCGAAAGTATATTTTGGGTTTAACTTTAAAGGTTCTATCCCTCGCTCTTCTATACGGGATTTAAATTCACTAAATTTATTTTTGTCTTTTGTTTCTGTTAAATTAGGATTGACGCAAAATTCTATTTCTACATCAGAGCCCTTTACTTGTTGCATGATTTCTTTAATTGCCATCGAGTAATGATTAGAAACCCAGTCTTTAAAAAAATTGTCCGGCACTTCCAAAAACAAAGTACCATTTTTTTCTTCAGGGCGCATAATAGTAAACCAAGTTTCAAAAACCGTCGTACCAATACGCTCTTTTAGGATTTGCGTTGTTTGCTGCCAAGCTTCTAGAAGATTCATTTAGACCTTTTCCACACTATCCACAATTTATACACATACCAAAGAAATGCTTGTTTTTATCTTGAGGCACTATATTATATAACAAAGAAATATTTTTTCAAGATTTTTTTTCCATACAAAAATTTTTAAACTAAACTTGACTAAATTAGAAAGTATGTTATAATTGAAAAACTATGAAAAAGCATTTAAGAACCCCAACTAATATTAAGAAAAAACGTAGACATGGTTTTTTACGTAAAATGCGCGAGACAGGCGGGAGAAAAACCCTCGCTCGTCGACGTGCAAAGGGCAGAAAAAGAATTTGTCTTTGATGAAAACGATTTGTGCCGGTATTTTAAAAATATATCAAAGATTTTTAAGTCCACTTTTACCTCGGAGTTGCCGTTTTTGGCCTAGCTGTTCCGAATACAGTATCCAGGCGATTAATAAATACGGCTGTATCAGAGGCATTTTTAAGTCTCTAAAAAGAATTTTACGCTGCCACCCTCTTTCCAGTGGTGGTTATGACCCAGTTTAAATTAAGGAGAAAATAATTTATGGAAAAACGTATATTTATTGCTTTAGCGCTTTCACTAGTGTTTTTAAGTATCTGGTCGAAGTTTGTAAGTAAACCCGTGCCTTCTCAAAATATAGTCTCTCAAGAGATAGCCAAGTCAGAAGCAAAAACGCCCATCTTGACCGAAGCCGTAACCCCAATAAATACAACTACTTTAGCACAGGAAGAAACTTTTGATTATTCAACCAATCAAAAAGAGATTACTTTTAAGCTTCCTCAGGCAGTAATAAAAGATACATATTTTCAAAAATATAAATATGAATTTTTAATTGAAGATAGTTTGTTATTACTATCTAAAACTACAGCGCCGCTTAATTTCAAAGTACTTAAAAAAGACAACGAAAAAATAATTTTTGTTTACCGAGATGCTTTTAGGGAAATCCACAAGGCGCTTTATTTCGATAACTCTAAGCACGCCATAGAGTTAAGAATTGCTATACGCAATCTTACCAATTCTGTGCAAAAAGAATCTCTAAGCTTAGTTTTAAGCAATCGTCATCTCAATCCGCGTTCTTTGGAGGACAATTATTTAGAAATTGCTATCTTTGCGCAAGGCGAACAAGTTAAATATATTCCTGCAGGTAAGATTAAAGGCAGTAAATTTCAAGACATTATTTTAGAGGGTTGGGCTGTAAGTCTTAGAGATCATTACGGTTGTGCGATTATTAAGTCCGAAGGAAACAACCCAATTTTTATTAAAAAAATAGCTGCAGATCAATTTCTCACGGGAATGAATTTAGAATTTGCAGAAATTCTTCCTAACCAGATAAAAGAAGAAAAGTTTACTATTTATTTGGGGCCGCAAGATTCTAAGGAAATCGCTGCTATTGATCCTCGCCTAGCTGATGTAGTTAATTTTGGTTTTTTTGATCCTATCTCTAAGCTACTCTTAGGGTTACTAAAATTTTTCTATAAAATCACCTTTAATTGGGGTTGGGCAATAATTATTTTAACATTCTTTGTGTTTTTGATTTTATCGCCTTTAAGTAAGAAACAAATGCATTCTTTTAAGAAGATGCAAGAGTTGGCGCCGGAGATAGAGGGATTACGCAAGGCCTATAAAGACAATCCTCAAAAGTTAAATAAAGAAGTTATGGAATTGTATAAAAGAAATCACGTAAATCCGTTCGGAGGATGCTTAATTCTTGTATTACAAATCCCAATATTTTTTGCGCTTTACCAGGCTTTTATGCGCTATATAGCATTAAAAGGAGCTAGCTTCTTATGGATAAAAGACTTAGCACAGGAAGACAGGCTCTTTGCTTTACCATTTTCTCTGCCAGTTATAGGAAATTATTTTAATATACTACCTATAGCCATGGCCATAGTCATGTTTTTACAACAGCGATTATCTCTTAAAAGCAATGCTGCAGCTAATCCAGAACAACAGAAAATGATGCTGATTTTATTCCCAATTCTTTTCGGAGTAATGTTTTACCATATGCCAGCTGGGTTAGTTCTATATTGGTTTGTGCAATCATTATTAATGTTTTTATACCAATGGAAAATATCGAAATAGAAGGTAAAACTGTAGAAGAAGCTATACGCAAAGCCTTAAAGCAATTGGGAGTGCCGCGTAAATTTTTAAAAATACAGGTGCTTTCTGAGGGAGAAAAAGGTCTTTTTGGTATGAATGGCGCAAAATTAGCTAAAATTCGAGTAACGGTTTTAGGGCAAAAGAAGGAAAAGTAACTTTTTTCTTGACAGGGTTTAAAAAACAGAGATAATAAAGATAAATTGTTCCTCATGGAACATACCTAAAATATGGGTAAAATTATAGCTATTTGTAATCAAAAGGGTGGAACAGGTAAAACCACCACCGCCATTAATTTAAGTGTTTATTTAGCCCTAGCTAAGCAGCGCGTGCTTTTGATTGATCTTGACCCACAAGCCAATGCTACTAGTGGTTTGGGCACGGATAAGGCTAAGGTAGAAAAGAGCAGCTATCATCTTATGCTCGACGATGAAACTAAGCTTTCTGAAGTTATCTTGAAGACGAAAATTGAAAATTTCTGGTTAGTGCCAGCTAACGTAGATTTAAGCGGTGCAGAGGTAGAATTAGTAGGTATCTTGGACAGGGAATATCGCTTGAAAAAAGCCTTAGATCTAGAGACTAATAATTTCGATTTTATTTTAATAGATTGCCCGCCATCTTTAGGACTTCTAACCATAAATGCCCTGGCTGCCAGCAATTCGGTATTTATACCTGTCCAATGTGAATATTATGCCTTAGAAGGCCTCACCCAACTTTTAAAGACCATCGAGTTAATAAAGAAAAATATCAATTCCAACTTGCAGATAGAAGGCGTACTTTTAACTATGGCAGATTATCGTACTAATCTTACCCGAGAAGTAATTCAAGAAACGCGTAATTATTTTAAGGATAAAGTATATCAAACTGTAATTCCGCGCAATATTCGCTTAACTGAAGCACCAAGTTTTGGTCAGCCTATTGCTTTGTACGATAAAGATTCTTTAGGAGCACATAAATATCAAGAATTAGCCCAAGAAGTTTTGCATTTGCCTAGTACAAAGATAGAGGAACTAAAAGCACCTGAGATAAAAGAAAATCCCAATGAAATTAATCAAATAAAAGAAGAGGTTGGAAATGGATAGAAAAGTACTAGGTAAAGGATTAGCAGCCTTAATACCAGAGACGCAAGCGCAGGCACACGAAAAAGTAGTATATTTAAACATCGATTTGATTAAACCCAATCCCTACCAGCCGCGTCAAGAGTTCGAACCCCATTCATTGCAAGAACTTACAGATTCAATTCGCGCTAAGGGGATTATTCAGCCAATAATAGTGCGTCGTAGCGCTATAGGTTTTGAATTAATTGCCGGCGAGCGCAGATTGCGCGCAGCTAGGGAATTGAAGTTTGAACAGATTCCAGCAATTGTGCGCGAGGCCAGTGATGAAGACAGCTTAGAGATATCTTTGATTGAAAATATTCAGCGTCAAGAATTAAATCCCATTGAAGAAGCAGAGGCCTATCAACATCTTATGGATAAATTTAGTCTCACCCAAGAAAAAATTAGCGAAATGGTTGGCAGATCTCGGCCGTCTGTTGCTAATATCTTACGACTTTTAAAATTACCACAAGAAATTAAGGAACAGATTAAAAAAGGAAAGATTTCTTTTGCGCATAGCCGGTGCCTCTTAGAGATAGAAGATAAAAAAGAACAATTACAGCTGGCAAAAAAAATTATAGATAAAGGTCTTTCCGTACGCGAATTAGAAAATTTAGTACAGCAAAAAACAGGATCTACTCGTCGGAAAAATCAAAGTTTAGCTCATAAACAAGATCTTTATACCAAAGCCTTGGAAGAAGAATTGCAATACCGCTTAGCCACAAGAGTCAAAATTATTAAAGGCAAAAAGGGAGGACATATCCAAATTGAATTTTATTCTCCCGAAGATCTAGAGCGAATTATGGGGGTTTTTAAAAAATGAATAAAAATAATCAAGCCACGCTAATTTTAATTAAACCAGACGGATTAAAAAAATCATTGACTGGCAATATCTTAACGCGTCTTTCTGAGACAAAATTGGAGATTGTTGCTGCTAAAATGGTACGGGTTTCTCGGGGGTTGGCAGAAGAACATTATCGGCATTTAAAAGAGAAGCCATTTTTCCAAGAGATTATTCGTTATATCCAAGGCGAATTACATAATCGGAAAAAAGTTATGGCTTTAGTTTACTGGGGAGAAGATGCAATAAATAAAGTGCGCCAACTTGCAGGCGCAACTAATCCTGAAGAGGCAGATCCCACCACTATACGCGGATCGTACGGCAGGATTACTACTAGCGGTGTTTACGAAAATGTAATCCATGCCTCTGCGAATGAGGAAGATGCGCAAAGAGAGATTCAACTCTGGTTTAAGCCAGAAGAGATAATTGTAAAACTCTACCCAACAAAGGAAACGACCATAGACAAGATTACACAACTAGTTTGGAAATAATGAGTTACAAATTTAAATGTCCAAACTAAAAGGATAAAATATGCAAAGCATGACTGCTTTTAGTCAAGTAAGTAAAAAAATCGCTTCTTTTGGTAAAGTGTATTTAGAGATGCGTAGCCTTAACCACCGCTATTTAGAAATGGTTTTCCATTTACCCGAAGGATTTAGTTTTTTAGAAGAAGAGATAAAAAAAGAATTTGAAAAAGATATTTATCGTGGTCGGATAAATATTTTTTTAAACGTGGAACAGGAAAAATTTATTAAACCCTATATCAATAAAAATTTAATAAAAAAATATTACCAACAATTGCAATTCATAAAAAAAGACTTATCTTTAAAAGAAAATCCGGGTTTAAAAATCTTGCTAGGCTTACCCGGGGTGGTAAATTTATCTTTAGATGAAGAAAAAAAGAAGGATCTTTGGCCAAAGCTTAAGAGATATTTTGCGCAATTAAAAAAGGCATTTTTGAAAGCACGCTTAAAAGAAGGAAGGGCCCTAGGAGTGGATTTGAAAAAAAGGCTTAAGAATATTCATTTAAGTGTTGTTGGTATAAAAAGGCACTTACCCATTCTTATTAAGCAAAAAACAAAAGATGTCGGTCTTGCCGAAGAAATTACTAAGATTTTAAAAGATGTTGATATCTCCGAGGAATTAATGCGCATAGAGTATCATCTGCGTAATTTCTCGACGATAATAAACAGGCGTAACGCAGCAGTTGGTAAAGAATTAGATTTTATCGCTCAGGAGATACAGCGTGAAACCAATACAATCTCTGCTAAATCGCAAGATGCGCTTGTTTCTAGCCAGGTGGTAAATATAAAAAGCCAGATTGAAAAAATTCGCGAACAGCTGCAAAATGTCGAATAAGAAAAAAGCAATTATTTTTGTGGTCTCCGGGCCTTCGGGTTCAGGGAAGACTACCTTGATAAAGAAAATATTGCAAAAAAAGATATTTGGCGGTAATTTAATAAGACCAGTTTCTTTTACTACAAGGCCACGCCGCGATGCCGAAATTGATAAAAAAGACTATTTTTTTATTACTAAAAAAAAGTTCTTTGAAAAAATAAAAAATAAGGAGTTTTTAGAAACAACTAAATACTTGGATTTTTATTATGCCACCTCCAGAAAAGTAATAGAAAACATTTTAAGAAAGAAACAAGATGCGATTCTTTGCCTAGATACTAAAGGCGCAAAAAGCATTAAAAAGATATTCCCGCAGAATTCTGTTTGTATTTTTATTTTGCCGCCTTCCAAAGATACTTTAAAAGAAAGATTACATGCTCGTGCTTCAGAGCACCACGAGCAGATTAAAAAGCGTTTAGGTGTAGCAGAAAAAGAACTTAAAATATCCGAATGGTACGATTATAGAATAGTAAATCATTCTCTTAAAGAAGCAGTGGAATATTTAAAGAAGGTTATTTTAAAAGAAAAATTAAGGAGGAAATAAAAACTTATGGCAAATGTTCCGTTAGAAAAACTTTTAGATAAAACCAATTACAGTATTTATGATTTAGTAATCTTGGCGAGTAAACGTGCCTTTGAAGTAGCGGAGGGAGCACCGAAATTAATTAGTGAAGCAGAGGCAAAGCTTATTGATAAGCCCACAACCATTGCCTTGGAGGAAATTGCCGAGGGGAAAGTGTGCTTAAAAAAAGAAAAAGAAAAGAAATCTAAATAAAGGCTATTAATGAAAAAAAGAGAAATTGTCTTGGGGGTTACTGGAAGTATTGCCATTTATAAAGCTTGTGATTTAATACGCTTGTTAAAGGCAAAAGATTACAACGTCAGCGTAGTCATGACTAAAGAGGCGGAGGCATTTATTAGCCCGATGTTATTTCAAAGTCTTTCCGGTAACAAGGTTTATACTGGACTTTTTGATTTACCGGAGACCTGGTCCGTCGAGCACGTGGGTTTAGCAGAAAAAGCGGATTTAGTCTTAGTAGCTCCTGCCACAGCAAACATTATTGCAAAGCTCACTTATGGTATATGTGATGATTTATTAAGTTGTGTGGTCTTGGCTACAAAAGCAAAAGTTTTAATCGCGCCAGCAATGAATGAAAATATGTATTTAAATAAAATCACCCAGGAAAACATTAAAAAATTAAAAGTACGGAATTTTAAATTTATAGAGCCACACACAGGAAAGCTTGCTTGTGATAAAATTGGCGTGGGCTGTTTGGCAGAAGTTGAAAAAATAGTTAAAGAGATAAGCAGCATTTTGAGATAGGATTTGGCGACGTAGCCAAGTGGCAAGGCAGGAGTCTGCAAAACTCTTATTCAGCGGTTCAAATCCGCTCGTCGCCTCCAGAAGATAAAAGCGCAAAGTGTAAAACGCAAAGCGAAAAGTTAAATTTAAAAGTTTATGGTTTTAATTTTGCATTTTGCGCTTTGAATTTTAGATTTATTTTGCCGGGATGGCGGAATTGGCAGACGCACGGGACTTAAAATCCCGCGACCGCAAGGTTGTAAGGGTTCAACTCCCTTTCCCGGCATTATACTGAAAGAGTCGGGGCCGCCAAAATTTTATTTTGGCGAGCCTCGTCAAATTTTTCTTTAAAAAATTTGACGGGCTCATAGCTCAGTTGGTTAGAGCGTCACGTTGACATCGTGAAGGTCAGAGGTTCAAGTCCTCTTGGGCCCACCATAGGATAAACTCTAAATTCAAAATTCTAAACCCTAAAAGATTTTGTTTAGGATTTAGTGTTTAGGACTTAGGGTTTAAATTTATTATTATGGATTTAGAAATTTTACGACATTCTTGTTCGCATGTAATGGCTCAGGCCGTTAAAGAGCTTTGGCCGGAGACAAGACTAGCTATTGGCCCGGCAATAGAAGATGGTTTTTATTATGATTTTGAAAAAACTGAACCATTTAGTCCCGACGATCTTTTAAAGATTGAAGAGAGGATGAAAGAGGTCATTAAAGAAAATTTTCGTTTTACCAGAGAGGATTTAGATAAACAAGAAGCAATAAAATTATTTGAAAAATTAAAAGAAACTTATAAAATAGAATTGATTAAAGAGATTCCCGAAGACAAAGTTTCAATTTACAAAACCGGAAATAAATTTATAGATCTTTGTCGCGGACCACATATTAATTCAACTGGCGAAATAAAATTTTTTAAATTGTTTTCCTGCGCCGGAGCATACTGGCGCGGCATAGAAACAAATCCTATGTTGCAGCGAATTTATGGTACTTGTTTCGAAAAGAAAGGCGATTTAGAAAATTATTTAAAAGTTTTAGAAGAAGCAAAATTACGCGATCATCGCAAAGTAGGAAAAGAATTAGAGTTCTTTGACATTTTTTATGAAGAAGCTGGTGCAGGGTTAGTTTTTTATTATCCCAAGGGTGCAATTTTGCGAAAAATCATTGAGGACTACGAAAAAAAAGAACATTTAAAACGTGGTTATCAAATGGTTCTAACGCCGCATATCATGCAACAAGGCCTTTGGCAGAAATCCGGGCACTACGATTATTATCGTGAAAATATGTATGCCTTTAAAATAGAAGATAAGGAATTTGTTTTAAAGCCGATGAATTGCCCAGGACATATTTTAATTTATAAATCAAAGACGCGCAGTTACAAGGATTTACCTTTACGATTTTTTGAATTGGGTACAGTGTATCGTCATGAAAAAGGTGGAGTTTTGCACGGGCTCTTGCGGGTGCGTGGGTTTACCCAAGATGATGCGCATATTTTTTGTTTACCCGGACAGCTGAAAGATGAGATTAAAAAGATTATTGATTTTGTAATTGAGACGATGAAGGTTTTTGGTTTTTCAGATTTAGAAATTGAATTAAGCACTCAACCGGAAAAATTTATT
>JBFMBJ010000035.1:0-9818 GCA_040755235.1 Candidatus Omnitrophota bacterium | reverse complement strand
TTGGGTGCGCTTATTTTATTGCGCCTAATAAATTATCTCTTATATTCTTGGGGGATTATCCACACAGATAGGCAGACACTTGTCTTAGTTGCCTGGACAGGTTCAATTCTGGCAACGGTTTGTCTCTTACAAACCCTCACTAGCTTATATATAGATTATCATTATGAAGATAAAAAATTATTAAGGTATTATTTTTGGGTAATTTGGTATCCATTTTTTTATTGGATGATTAGCGCAGTTACAGTATTTTTCGGTGTATTTAATGTTTTAATAGGAAAGGAGAAGGTCTCTTGCCGCTGGGAAAGTCCGGATCGAGGTTTACACATCCCGAAGTAATTGATAAAAAAGAAGCCAAGAAGCCGTGGCGGTATTTTACCGAAGGCTCTATCACGCTTGTGCTCTGGGCGTTGTGGGCATATTGGTTTTTACCCATTGTAACTTTAGCTCTTTGGTTTTTTGGTGTCAGGATCTTTTATCAAACAATCTTTTATGAAGTGACTATTACAGAATTATTTAAGGTTTTAAGAAATGGCATGACCGTTATATTTGCTATTTTTATTATACAAATTATCTGGATTTATCATAACTATAATATTTTTAGAAGAAGAGGAGAACGCAGAAAAACAATTACCCTTTCTTTAGATAAAGATATCGCAGGATACTTCAATATAGATTTGGCACTTTTAGAAAAAGCAAAACAAGCCTCCCGCATTGAGGTTACTTTTAAACAAGATAATAAATTGATAGTTAACAAATATTCTTAAAACTTAGCGCATGGGATGATTCCAATTTTACTTGACAAAACCCCAAAAAGTATTATAATTATATAAGATAACCTAAAACCTTTAAATCAGTCCCGAGAGGCTGGGAAGGCGTTTAAATGTATAATATTAATCATAAAACAATAAATCAAATTCATGATCCCGAGAGATTCGGGATTTTTTATTTTTAGGGGGCTTTTATGCAGGATAAGGCGATTATTTTAAATCAGGAAGCCATCCAAAGAATACTGGTAAGAATTGCTCATGAAATTTTAGAAAAAAACAAAGGCATGAATAATATCGTGCTCATCGGGATTCGTACGCGTGGCGCAATTTTAGCCCAACGCCTTAATAATATTATCCAAGAATTAGAAAAAGGGAATATTCTCTTTGGTATCTTAGATATAACTTTATATCGCGACGACCTTACCTTGATTGCGCAACAACCTGTAGTACACAAAACAGAGATAAATTTTGATATTACCGATAAAAATGTGGTATTGGTAGATGATGTTTTATATACGGGGCGTACTATCAGGGCAGCCTTAGATGCCTTAATAGATTTTGGTAGGCCGCGCTCGATACAGCTGGCGGTTTTGGTAGACCGCGGACATAGAGAGCTTCCTATTAGGGCAGATTTTGTGGGTAAAAATATTCCTACTGCACAAAATGAAACCATTGAAGTACGTTTAATAGAAACCGATAATAAAGAAGAAGTGGTGATTGCGGAGAAATAAAATATCAAACTCTAAATCCGAAATCCTAAACAATTTCAAAATCCAAATGTCCAAAGTCCAAAATAAATTGTTTAGAACATTTGAGTTTGGAATTTTGGATTTGTTTAGAGTTTAGAAATTAGAATTTAGGATTTATAAATTATGATTTGGACAAAAAAAGATTTATTGGGACTGGAATATTTAACTAAAGAAGAAATAGAATTTGTTTTAGATACCGCAAGCTCCTTTAAAGAGGTTACCACCCGAGAGATAAAAAAAGTTCCTGCCCTGCGAGGAAAAACCGTCGTCAATTTATTTTACGAACCTTCCACGCGCACACGTGTTTCCTTTGAAGTGGCCGCCAAAAGATTATCCGCAGATGTAATTAATATTTCTGTAGAAAGTTCTAGCGTAAAGAAAGGGGAAACCCTTATCGATACAGGCCGCAATATTGAGGCTTTAAAAGCAGATATTATTGTGATACGTCATAGTTCTTCTGGGGCAGCTAACATGCTTGCACGGCATCTAAATATCAGCGTAGTTAATGCCGGTGATGGTTGGCATGAGCATCCCACACAAGCACTCTTAGATATCTTCACCTTAAGAGAAAAACTAGGCAAGATAGCAGGTTTAAATATAAGCATTGTTGGAGATATTGCGCATTCACGAGTAGCCCGTTCAAATATTTGGGGCTTAATTAAGTTAGGGGCCAGGGTCAGCATTTGTGCTCCGCAAATTTTAATTCCACCAGAGATAGAAAAGATGGGTGTACGTGTAACTAATAACATCGATGAATGTCTAAAGAATGCCGACGCAGTAAATGTTTTACGTATGCAATTCGAGCGTGATGAAACCAATGCCTTTCCAAGGCAATTAGAATATTTTAAAAATTTTGGCTTAACAAAAGAGCGCTTAGCCAAACTTAAAAAAGATATTGTGGTAATGCATCCTGGGCCGATTAATCGCGGAATTGAAATGTCTAGTGAGGTTGCCGATGGCTCAAATTCAGTAATCTTAGAACAAGTTACTAACGGTATTGCTGTGCGCATGAGTGTACTTTTTTTAGTCGCGCAGGTAAAGGGAATAAAATAAGATGAGCTTATTAATTAAAAATGGTCTGGTTATTGATCCAGCAAATAAAATTAAAGATATTTTAGATATTTTAATAGAGAAGAATAAAATTTCTAAAGTAGATAAAAATATTAAATCCAAAGCCCAAACTATTATTGATGCAAGAAATAAAATTGTGATGCCGGGTACTATTGATATGCATGTGCATTTACGCGAGCCCGGGAGAGAAGATAAAGAGACTATTTTTACTGGCACAAAGGCAGCTTTAAAAGGAGGAGTTACAAGTGTTTTGGCTATGCCAAATACAGAGCCTGCTATGGACTGCGTTAATAATGTAAAGCTATTAAAAAATATTATCAGAAAAGATGCCCAGTGTAATGTTTTAATGAGTGCTGCGATTACCAAGGGGCGTTTGGGTAAGGAATTAACTGATTTTACAAAATTAAAAAAAGAAGGAGTCTTGGCGATTTCCGACGATGGCGCCTCTGTGGATGATGCGAAAATAATGCTGGAGGCTTTTTATAGAGCAAAAAAAGAGAATCTTTTAGTACTTTGTCATTGTGAAGATAAGTCACTTTCCAATAAAGGAGTAGTTAATTTAGGGTTTACCTCGACGCGCTTAGGGTTAAAAGGTATCTCTAGAGAGTCAGAATATAAAAGAGTAGGCCGAGACATTGAATTAGCAGCTAAAGCAAAATGCACGGTGCATATTACCCATGTGAGCGTTAAAGAATCCGTAGATTTAATAAGGATGGCGAAAAAGAAAAATATAAAAATTAGCGCAGATACCTGTGCGCATTATTTTAGTTTAACAGAAGAAGCAGTTCTAAATTATGATACAAATACAAAAATTAATCCACCCTTACGAAGCGCTGAAGATGTCCAGGCAATAAAAGAAGGCCTAAGAGATGGAACCATTGATGCTATTGCCTCAGATCATGCGCCACATACCCAAAACGAAAAAGATATTGAATTTGACCGTGCAGAGTTTGGTAAGATTGGCCTTGAGTCCGGGCTTTCTATAAGCATTATGGAATTAATAGATAAAAAAATATTGGATTGGGAAACCTTGGTTGAAAAAATATCGCTTAACCCAGCAAAAATCTTAGGAATTAAAAAAGGAACTTTGGGTGTTGGACAAGACGCAGATATAATAATCGTAGATAGAGATAAAGAATTTATTTTAAAAAAAGAAAATATTGTTTCAAAATCAAAAAATTCACCTTTTATAGATAAAAAATTAAAAGGCTTAGTTGAATGCACTATTTTTAATGGGGAAATCGCCTATAAAATATGAAATTTATTTTAAGCCGCGAACTAGGCAGGCTTGTAAAATGGTTACGCATTTTAGGATTTGATACTCAATATTTTTGCGAAGATAAAATCAGTTCTTTGATTATACAAGCCTTGAGAGATGAGCGCTTAATTTTAACCCGCAATAAAAAATTATCCCAGCGCAAAGGAATAAAAGTTATAGAGATTAAAAAAGATGTAGTAAAAGATCAATTAAAAGAACTGTTAAAAACATTGAAGATTAAGCTCGACTCTAGTATGATATTTACAAGGTGTATTCTTTGTAATGCAATCTTAGAGAGCGTTAATAAAGATGATATAAAAGATAAGATTCCCGAATACATCTTTGAGACGCAAAATAATTTTGTAACTTGCCCAAAGTGCAGGCGTGTTTATTGGCAAGGGACTCATTGGGGAAATGTTTCTAAAATTTTACAAGAAATTAAAGAAGATGACAGATAACAAAGGACAGAAAACAAAAAATTTTTCTGTAATCGGTTCTCTGTAATCTTCCGAGCAAAGCGAGGAGAAATGGAATTTGTTGCAGATTTTCATATTCACTCCAAATATTCGCGGGCTACCTCACGCGAGATGGATTTAGACCATTTAGCAGATTGGGCGCGTATCAAAGGAATTAAACTTTTAGGCACCGGAGACTTTACACATCATTTGTGGCTGGAAGAGTTAAAGTTAAAATTAGAACCGCTAGATAATGGGCTTTTTATTTATAAAGATATTTATTTTATTTTAACTGGAGAGATTAGCAGTATCTATTCTAAAAATAACCGCACTTACCGAATTCACAATTTAGTTTTTGCACCCAGCTTTAAAATTGTCGATAAAATCAATTCTATTCTTTCTAGTTGCGGAAACATTGCTTCTGACGGCCGGCCCATACTTGGGCTTGACGCAAAAGAACTAGCCCGGATTATGTTTGATACATCAGAAGATAATTTTGTTGTGCCCGCACACGCCTGGACGCCGTGGTTTAGTGTTTTTGGCTCAATGTCAGGATTTAATAGCGTCGAAGAATGCTTTGAAGAGCTAACCCCAAAAATACATTGTCTTGAAACAGGTCTCTCTAGTGACCCGGCAATGAATTGGCGATTAAGCAAACTTGATAAATACACGCTGATCTCTAATTCTGATTCGCATTCTCCTTCTAAAATTGGTCGCGAGGCCAATGTTTTTAATTGTAACCTAGATTATAAAGAAATTTTAGATGTGCTAAAAACAAAAGATAAAAAACGATTTTTATATACGATTGAGTTTTTTCCAGAAGAAGGTAAATATCATTTTGATGGCCATCGGCTTTGCCAAGTTCGATTTTCTCCCGAGGAAACCAGGACACATCAAAATAAATGTCCTAAATGCGGAAAACCTTTAACTGTAGGAGTAATGAATCGGGTAGAGGAATTGGCTGATAGGCCAATAGGATTTGTTCCCGAAAATAGTATCCCTTTTAAAAATTTAATTCCTTTAGAAGAGATTATTGCTGATGCCAAAGGTGTCAAAAAAGAGTCTGTTGCTGTAGAGCGAGAGTATCATGCAGTGGTGAGTAAATTTAGTAATGAATTTGAAATTCTTTTAAAGGCCTCAAAAGAAGAACTCTTAAAGAAAATTCCTCCAAAAATAGTGGAGGGAATTTTATTAGTGCGTCAGGGAAAGGTAAAGCTGGAACCGGGATTCGACGGAGAATATGGTAAGATCCACATCTTCTCAAACGAACCCAAAGACAAAAAACAAGATTCACAATTAAGTTTATTTTAAGTAAGGCCAAAATTTAATGAAAACAAAGATTATTTTTTATTCTTATTCTGGGAATACTAGAAAAGTAGCCAGTGTTTTAAGCAATTACTTAAAAGAAAAAAACTACGAAGTTGATTTCATAGACCTAGAGGCCTTAGATGAAAGCAATTCTTTTTTAGGCCAATGCAGGAGAGCTTTTAGTAAAACTAAGGCTTTGATTAAGGAAACCAATTTTGATTTAGCAAATTATGATTTAATTTGTATTAGCACACCCATTTGGGCATTTAAACCCGCACCCGCAGTAAATACATTTTTAGATAAATGCTTTAATCTAGAAAATAAAAAGATTATTTTATTTAGTACTTATGGCAGCGGTACAGGTAATACAAAATGCCTAAATTATATGGAAGATTTATTAAAGAAGAAAGGGGCAAAAGAATTCGCCAGATTTTCTGTGCAGCAATTTAAGGTAAAAGATATAGACTTTATTAGAGATTTACTTTTGACCTTAAACTTTTGACCTTTAAGCTATGTTTTCGCGCCTGTGGCCCAATGGATAGGGCACTAGCCTCCGGAGCTGGTGGTGCAGGTTCAATTCCTGCCAGGCGCATAAAAAGAATAAGAGATGAACCCCGTTAGAAATCTATCTAACAGGGAGCGTCTTAGTAAAAAAGAGAGAGTAGGAATGAAAGGAATTTCTAACGGGGCGAAAAAACAACCCATAATCGCAGTAATAGGCGGAAACAAATGTTCAAATAAAGTGGAGCAATTAGCCCATAAAATAGGCAAAATTGTAGCAAAAGTGGGAGCAATATTAGTTTGTGGTGGACTAGGGGGTGTAATGGAGGCGTCTTGTAAAGGAGCTAAGTCTGAAAAAGGCTTAACCATTGGTATTCTTCCTAGTCAAGAAAAAACAAGCGCCAATTCTTTTGTGGATATAGCCTTACCTACGGGTTTAGGCTATAGCCGTAATGTGTTAGTGGTAAAAAGCGCAGATATTGTTATTGCTATAGATGGTAAATATGGTACGCTTTCTGAAATTGCCTATGCCTTGCATTTTAAAAAACCCACTTTTGGAATAGGCACCTGGAATATTAAAGGGGTAATAAAAATTGCCTCTTTGATTGATTTAGAAAATAGAATTAGAAAAATTATTAAAAATTTATAGGGAGCAATAATGCAAAATATATCTTTAGAAAAGAATGAATCGCAAAGCTCTAATAGAAAAAAAGTCATAATTTTAGGCGGTGGGCCAAACCGCATTGGACAGGGTATCGAATTTGATTATTGTTGTTGTCATGCCTCGTTTGCGTTAAAAGAAGAGGGTGTTGAAAGCATTATGGTTAATTGTAACCCCGAGACAGTTTCTACAGATTATGATACTTCAGATAAATTATATTTTGAGCCATTAACGCGCGAAGATGTTTTAAATATCGTAAATTTAGAAAAGCCGATTGGCGTAATTGTGCAATTTGGCGGGCAGACCCCATTAAACTTATCTGTCGCATTAGAAAAAGCAGGGGTAAGAATTTTAGGTACTTCTTCGGAATCTATTGATCGCACCGAAGACAGGGAGCTTTTTAAGCAGCTATTGAAAAAATTAAATTTACACCAGGCACCTAATGCAACGGCCCTAACTTTTCCGGAAGCAAAAAAAATTGCTCACGAAATTGGTTATCCAGTTTTAGTTAGGCCATCGTATGTTTTAGGCGGCAGGGCCATGGAAATAGTTTACGATGACGAAGAATTAGATGAATTTGTGGCTAAGGCATTTGAGGCCTCAGGCGGGAAACCAGTTTTAATCGATAAATTTTTAGAAGATGCAATTGAGGTTGATGTGGATGCGATTTGTGACGCAAAAACTGTAGTTATCGGTGGAATTTTAGAGCATATTGAAGAAGCTGGAGTTCACTCTGGAGATGCAGCCATGGTTTTGCCGCCGCATACACTGGCCCGCGACATTATTGAGACCATAAAGCAAAATACTTATGCACTTGCCCTAGAATTACAGATAAAAGGTCTCTTAAATATCCAATTTGCCGTGCGCAATAATATTGTTTATGTTTTAGAAGTAAATGCCCGTGCATCTAGGACCGTGCCTTTTGTTTCTAAGGTTACTGGCGTGGCCTTAGCAAAATTAGCCACAAAAATTATGTTGGGGCAATCTTTACAAGAATTAAATTTCGTACGGGAGAAAAAAATTAAACACGTTGCCGTTAAAGAATCAGTATTTCCTTTTAATCGGTTTCCTGGAGTAGACGCAACTTTGGGCCCAGAGATGAAATCAACCGGAGAGGTTATTGGTATTGATAAGACCTTTGGCTTGGCTTATGCAAAATCACAACTGGCTGCGGGGCAAAATTTACCTTTAAAGGGACATGTTTTTATCAGCGTAAAAAATCAGGATAAACGCTCCATTGTATTTGTAGCAAAAAAATTAAAAGATTTAGGTTTTTATCTTTTGGCAACAGAAGGAACAGCCCATGTATTAATACAAAGCGGCTTAAAAGTAGAAATCTTGCCAAAGCATTACGAAGCACGACCAAATATCGTTGATAAAATAAAAGATAATAAAGTTTCTTTAATTATTAATACGCCCAGCGGAAAAGCCACGCGTCGAGATGAGAATGTTATTCGCGCCCAGGCAATACTTTATAATATCCCTTTAGTGACTACCGTTTCAGGAGCACAGGCTACAGTCAATGCCATCGAAGCATTATTAAAAGAAAAACTAGAAGTAAAGAGTTTACAAGAATATCAACAGACTATTGAAAAATAAACTATGCCAGAATTGCCAGAAGTTGAAACAGTAAAAAGAGAATTAGAAAAAATAATTTTAGGCAAAAAAATTACGGGTATTTTAATAAATAACTCTAAGGTAATTCGCCAAATTAATGTTGAGAAATTTAAAAAATATTTAATAGGCCAAACCATAAAAAATGTTTTGCGTAAAGCAAAACTTCTAATTATAGAATTAAGTAGTGGTAAATTTTTGGCAATTCATTTAAAAATGACTGGGCAATTAGTTTATCCAGGAGATGCTAAAAAATCACGAATAAGCTTTAAGCTTTCTGACGGAAAATTATTAGATTTTAATGACCAGAGATTATTTGCAGAATTACGACTCATCGATGATTGGCACAATTTAGAATTTGTTAAAAATTTAGGTCCCGAGCCATTCGATTTAAGACTACCTCAATTTAAAGAAATGTTGGATAACAAAAAAACTAAGATAAAGCCACTTTTGATGGATCAGAGTTTCATTTCTGGTATCGGTAATTTGTATGCTGCAGAGATACTTTTTAAAGCAAGAATAAATCCACAAAGAAGAGCTAATAGTTTATCCAAAAAAGAAAAAGAAAAATTATTTTATGAGATAACCAAAACCTTAAAAGAAGCAATAAAATATAAAGGTTCTTCGGTTGATCAGTATGTGCAATTATCTGGTAAGCCCGGAGATTATGTTAGGTTCCACAAGGTTTACGATCGCCTTAGCAAGCCATGCTTAGTGTGCAAAGCACCAATAAAAAGAATTTCTTTAGGCGGTCGAGGGACATATTTTTGTCCTAAATGTCAAAAATAAAATGACCCATTTGGACTATGCTCAGGGTTATTCTGAGTGATTAAAAAGAGTCGAAGAATGAAAAAACGCATACGTATTCAAGGTATCTCTATTTTTTTAACACTAATAATATCGGTAGTATTTTTTAAATACATAATTCCTATTCGGGAATATAATTTTGCTAATAGAATTTTAGATTTTATGGGGATAGGAATGGTGATATTAGGATTCTTATTTCGTCTATCAGCTAGAGGATATAAAAAAGAAAAGTCACAAGAAAGTAGAAAGCTAACTACGGGTGGGCCATATACATTAATGAGAAATCCGATGTATTTTGGATCGTTATTAATCGGGATAGGGATTATTTCGACACTTTTTAATTGGTGGATATTGTTGCCATTTATTATTATATACTTAGCTATTCTTGTCCCCCAAATTCATAAAGAAGAATTAACTCTTGAAAATCAATTTGGCCAAGAATATATTAAATATTGTAAAAATACACCCGGATATTTTCCAAAAACTATTAATTTATTTAAATTAAATTTTAGAGAATATCTACCTTTAAGGTGGGCTTGGGTAACTAGAGAATCTATTTCCTGGTTTCTGGTATTTATTGGGGTGATTATAATAAAGGTATGGGAAGTTTCTAGAATGTATGGGTGA
>JBFMBJ010000034.1:0-10046 GCA_040755235.1 Candidatus Omnitrophota bacterium | reverse complement strand
TGCAAGGTGAAATACAGGAAGTGACAGGAAAGTTAGTAGAGTTGTTAAAGAATGAAATAACTTAAAATTATGAATTACAAATTATTAATTATGAAAAATTCCAAAAAATTCATACTTCATAATTTATACTTAATGATTAAATAATTATGCCTATTCAAATTATCATAGAAAAATGTACAGGTTGCTCTTTATGTGTTAAAGTTTGCCCATTTGATGCCATTAAGGTTGCGGATAAAAAAGCAATAATTGATTTAAACAAGTGTAATCTTTGCGGCGCCTGTGTACCAGCTTGTAAATTTAAGGCAATTTTATTAGAAAAACCAGAAACTTCATGCGCTTTACCGGCTATAAAAGATTACAAAGGTATTTGGGTTTTTATTGAACAGAAAAATGGTAAAATTCAAAGTATTTCGTATGAGCTTTTAGGGAAAGCTCAGGAACTAGCAAAAAAACTTGAATGTCAAGTTAGCGGAGTTCTAATTGGAAATAATTTAGCTGATCAATTAGACGAATTAATTTGGCATGGAGCAGATAACATTTATTTAGTAGAATCTTCAGAAATCGCTAATTTTCAAGATGATCCTTACACAAATATTTTAGTAGAATTAATTAAAAAATATAAACCAGAGATTTTACTTTGTGGAGCAACTAGCATAGGCAGGTCTTTAATTGCGCGTGTTGCAATTAAAATTAAGGCAGGTTTAACCGCGGATTGCACAGGTCTAGATATTGACCTAGAAAAAAAGATTCTTCTTCAGACCAGGCCTGCATTTGGCGGAAATATTATGGCAACAATTATTTCGCCAAATTATCGTCCACAAATGGCAACAGTTAGGCATAAAGTGTTTCAACCGATCGCACCAGATAAACATCGTAAAGGGAAAATTATTAAGGAAAATTTTGATGTTTCTTTGTATGCTTCACGGACAAAATTATTAGATATTGTTGAAGAAGTTGAAACATTAATTAATATTGCCGAGGCAGATATCATTGTTTCAGGTGGAAGAGGTATGCAAGATAAAGAAAACTTTAAACTTTTAGAAGAATTAGCACATGTTTTAGGTGGTGCAGTTGGTTCATCGCGCGCGGCAGTTGATTCTGGTTGGATGCCTTATTCGCATCAGGTAGGCCAAACAGGTCGTACGGTTAGCCCAAAAATATATTTTGCTTGTGGAATCTCGGGGCAAATTCAACATTTAGTTGGGATGTCTTCATCAAAAATTATTATCGCAATCAATAAAGATCCAGAGGCACCGATTTTTAAATATGCAACTTATGGAATAGTGGGTGACGTCTTACAACTTGTTCCAGCTTTGACGAAGAAATTTAAAGAGGTATTAAAAAAGTAGTTATATTTTTAATTTGTGATATAATAATAAAAAGAGATTATTTTTAAAAGGAGGCAAAAATGAAAAAGATTTTATCAGGAGTAGTTTTAGGGCTATTTGTTTTAGGATGTGCTACAACCACAAAAAGCAATTTAACTCCTGGCATGGCAAAAAAATATCTTGTTAAAGGAGAAACTAGCCAGAGTGAAGTATTGCAAATTTTTGGCGCGCCGAATATTATTACTAAAAATAAATCTGGGAATGAAGTCTGGACCTACGATAAGATTTCTTCGGAAGCAGCTACTAGCCATATCGGTGGTGCAGGTGGGGTTATAGGTTTACCTGGCACAACTCCTGCTGTTGGTGGCATGACTGCAGGTGGAGCTAGATCAAGTTCTTCTACACGCACACTTACTTTGATTATAGAATTTGATGAGAACGATGTAGTTAAAGATTTTAGTTATCGTTCTTCGGAGTTCTAATAATAAAAATGAATAAAAGAATACTGATATTAGGATTATTTTTAGTACTAATTATAACTTTCGTTGGTTGTGCTACTCCAACTTTATCTACATTGCAACGTCGAGCCATAGAAGGTCGTGATCTCGAAGGAAACTTTGATGATGCTTTTAAGGCAACTTTGGCAGTCTTACAGGATAGAGGATTTATTATTGACCACACCGATTACGATGCTGGTGTAATTAAAGCCACTAGCGGTAAAAAAACCGGGTGGAGGAGTGTTTATAGTTTTAATGCAAGCGTGACTATTGAACAGTTCGGTGAAAATAATGTTAAAGAAAGAATTGTTTTCTTACAAGAAAACAAAAGAAAAACAAAAGAAACCTCTAAGATTATAGAAGACCCGCAATACTTACAAGAAATATACGAAGCAATTCAAAAAGAAATGTTTATTAGGAAAAATTTAGCCAAATAACATTTCTTAAAAGATAAGTTTTTTATTTGGGGCGTTCCGACTTTACGTCGGAACGCCATTTTTTATGTAAATAATGTAAATTTTTGCAAATAAAATGTAAATTTATGTATATATATGTAAAAAATGTAAAAAAATGTAATTTTTTGCTTGACAAGTTAATTTTTATTTTATAAAATAAAAATTACCATGATAGATCAAGAGAGCTTAATGACGATTGAAGATTTAGCACTTTATTTAAAAGTAAAGAAACGCACTATTTATGATTGGCTTAAGCGCGGAAAAATTCCGGCTGCAAAGGTTATCGGCCAATGGCGTTTCCGTAGAGAAAAAATTGATAAATGGATTGAACATAAAATTGGAGGCTAGAAATGTATCTTAAAAAATTAGAGTTAAATGGTTTTAAATCGTTTGCCGATAAAACCATTTTGCATTTTGAACCAGGCATTACTGCTGTGGTGGGGCCTAATGGGTGCGGCAAATCAAATATTTTTGACTCAATTCGTTGGGTCCTAGGAGAACAGTCTGTAAAATCTCTGCGTGGCAGTAAAATGGAAGACGTTATTTTTAATGGTACTGATACAAAGCCAGCAGTGGGTTTTGCTGAGGTGTCTCTGACTTTTTCTAACGAAAATAAGATGCTTCCTATAGAATATGATGAAGTAACTATTTCTCGCAGGCTTTTTCGTTCTGGAGAAAGTGAATATCTAATTAATAAAAACATAGTTCGGCTCAAAGATATTAATGAATTATTTATGGGCACAGGTATTGGTGCAGAGAGCTACTCTTTAGTAGAGCAGGGAAAGATTGATTTAGTTCTAAGCAGTCATCCTGAAGATAGGCGCCTTGTATTTGATGAGGCAGCAGGTATCACAAAATATAAATCTCAAAAAAGAGAAACGCTGCGCAAGCTAGAAGATACGGATCAAAATCTCCTGCGTCTTAATGATATTATAGTAGAGGTAAAACGCCAAATTAATTCATTAGAGCGCCAAGCTGCAAAAGCCCGTCGCTACAAAGAAGTTTTTGAGAATTTAAAAAATCTAGAAATTAAATTAAACAGTTTTCATATTAAAAACTTATTAGGTACAAAAGAAAAGATAAAAATCAATATGGGTGATTTAGAAAAACAATTAACAGAGTCTATTCAGGCCCTAGCAGATTTAAAACAAAAATTATCTCAAAGAGAAACAGATTTAACCAGTTATGAATTAGAGATTTCTTCTTTAAATAACCAACTTTTTTCCTTATTAAATGCTGTAGAAAAATATAACCATCAAATTAATTTAAATAATGAGCGCGTTAACGAATTAGGCGCTCGTGGGAATAATTTAGCAGAACAAAAAAAACAAATACAAGAGCGAATGTCGCAAGATTTAGAAAAAATCGAAACCTTAAAAAAAGATACCCAAGAACTTATAAATTCAAAAGGCCAAAAAGAAGATACGCTAAATTTAAAAGAAGAAGAACAAGGAAATATTAATAAAGAAATTTCACAGTGTCACAGGGTAATAGAAAAAGCTAAATTAGATATCTTTGAATTTAGCGCCTCTGAAACACAAGTTAGAAACCAAATAAATGATACGAATAACCAGATGCAGAGTGTGTTAGCCCGTAAAAAAAGACTAGATATAGAGAAAATGAAAGTTACCCAAGAAAAGGAAGAAATAAATGCTAATTTAAATTTAATTTTACCGCTAATAGAAGAATCTTGTAAGAAAATAGAAGATTTAAAATTAAAATTAAGCCTAAGCTTGCAAGACCAAGATACAAATAAAAAAGAGATCACTAGCCTTAAGGAAAAAATTCAAAATCTCCAAAATGAAAAACTAAGTTTAGAGTCGCAAAAAGAATTTTTAGAAAAATTAAAACTTACTTATCAGGATAATCCAGAATCCTTAGAGGCAGTAATTTTATTAAATGAATTGCCTAAAAATCAAACCTCTGGAATTGTGGCTAAGATTAAAGAAATTTCAAGCTTAAGCAATGAAGAAAAAGTAAGGTTAGGTAGTTCTTATAGAATAACTTGCGAAGCAAAACCCATACCACTAGATACAAAAGATATAGATAATAGAATCAAGCAAATAATAAACGAAGTTAATTCTGATAAAGAGCTTTTAGTCTTAAGGGAAAAAACACTTTCTGAATTAGAGCCGCAGATAGAAAATTTAGAGAAAGAAGTTCATCAGGAAGATATAGTTTTAGAAAATAAAAATACACAGCGCCGTCAAATAGAAGAATCTTTGTCTCGCGTAGAGCAAGAGATTAACTTAGTTATCTTAGAATTAGATCAAACCGAAAGTGATTTGAAAAATTTCGAACAAAAAAGTAGTGAGTTGAAAAAAAAAGAAACAAGCATAGAAAATGATTTGCTCCAAGCGCGTAATTCTATAGTTAACTCTCAAGAAATAATTGCTGGGAAAACTGGTTTACGCGAAGAAAATTTAGTTTTGATTACGCAGCTTACCACTCAACTGCAATCACTGGAAGATAAAATAGAATCAAGCGCTTCAACTTTAAAGTTATTGGAAGATGCTTTTAATCAGGATAAGGCTAATTTAGAACAGGCTGAAAAAGAAACAATTGATTGTTTAAAAAGAATTGGAGATATTAATCAGGAGAATCAAAATCTAAGAATAAAAATTGAAGAATCTTTAAAAGAAAAAGGCTTAGTAGATAATAAAATATCTGAAAGCAAGCAAAGGAATATAGATTTAATTAAAGAAATAAATACTCTTAGGGAAAATTTAAATCTTAATCAAGAAAACCAGGAACGCCTTCAGAATGAGATGTATACATTAAAAATGCAAACACAAGAAATTAGTTATAAAGAAACAAGTATTAAAGAACGCATAATGCAGGTTTATAAAATTAGTTTAGAGGCAGCATCCTTTAATAGCGATGAATTAATTGATATAGATTCTTTAAGTACTCAAATTGATGAGCTGAAGAAAAAATTAGATTCTTACGGGACAGTAAATTTAGTAGCAATCGAAGAATATGATGAATTAAAACAAAGATATGATTTTTTAATACAGCAACAAAATGATTTAGTTACAGCAAAAGAGGCCTTAAAAGAAACGATTTCTAAAATTAATCGCACCACGCGTAAAATGTTCTTAGAGACATTTGAAAAAATAGCTGTAGAATTTAGGAATTATTTTAGATTATTATTTAATGGTGGAGACGCGCAACTTATTTTAATAGACCAAGAGAATCCACTGGAGTCAGGAATCGAGATTATTTGTAGGCCTCCTGGGAAAAAATTACAAAATGTACTTTTACTCTCTGGTGGTGAAAAGGCAATGTCGGCGGTTGCACTCATTTTTGCAATTTTTAAAATTAAGCCTTCGCCATTTTGCGTTTTAGATGAGATTGATGCACCATTAGATGAGACAAATGTTATGCGTTTCGGCGGCCTCCTGCATGAATTTACAAAAACTTCGCAATTCGTTATTATTACGCATAATAAAAAGACTATAGCCAATGCTAATTTGATGTATGGCATTACTATGCAGGAATCCGGTGTTTCAAAGATTGTTTCCGTAAAGTTTGCTAATGATCAGCCGGGAGAATCTCTTGAATCAGAAGAAGTAGGAGTAAGTTCTTAGATTTATTAATAATAGACGCGATTTTTACCAGACTCTTTAGCCTTATAAAGCATCTTATCGCAAAAGTTTAAGAGTTCATTTTTTGTTTTGCCATCTTGCGGAAAACTCGCCACACCAATACTAATCGTTAATTTATTATCTGGTTGGATTTCTTCATGTGCAAAATGATGTTGCTCAATTGCCTGACGTAACCTTTCTGCAATATTAATTGCTTCTTGTTTACTCGTTTCCGGTAAGATATCTACAAATTCTTCTCCTCCATAGCGGCAAACAAAATCTTTTTTTCGCGAATAATCTTTTAATATTACTGCTAATTTTTCTAATATTTGATCACCTGCCTGATGCCCTAAGGTATCGTTATAATTTTTAAAATTATCAATATCAATCATAATTAAACTCAAAGGTTTTTCAATCGCTTTTGCTTTATTTAATTCCTCTTGGAATAGGTACTGGAAACGACCGTGATTAATGAGCCCGGTTAAGGAATCGGTATGTGCCTTTTTTAGAGTATATTCGTAGAGTCGTGAATTCTCAATTGCCAGGCCGGCTTGGTTTGCAAGCATTATCAGCATACGCATTTCATCTTTAGTGATTGGGCGCTTGGTAAAAATATTATCCGCTAAGATAACCCCATTTACCTTATCTTTTGCTTTTAAAGGGATAATTGCAAGTTCATCATTTTTTAAGATATTTAATATTTGGTCATGCGGGTATTGGTGAATCATTTCTTTGGTTACATGTAGAGGCATACCATCGTGTACTGCAAGGGACAACAAATTTCCGTTTTCTTTAAGTGGTATCTTTAAGCTTGTAACTGTGCGATTAAATTGGAATTCTAGGAGCCTATCCGAAGATTTATAAGCCCCAATTAAATCCTCAAGATCCATTTTTTCATGTTCAATGCGCGACCAGATATGCCCGGCATCATCAGCGGTATCTGGGCCGATGCCCATTTTACCCTCTAAGATATTTTCTTTTTCATTAACCAGAAAAAGCATGGCTCGGTTAAAACCCAGACCTACGTGCGCAGTAACTCCGGTTAAGATGATATAAAGGATTTCATCTAGGTTTAAAGTGGTACGCATGGCATTAGAAATCTCATAAAGGATAGAGAGTTCTGTGCGGGTTTTATTTATTTCTAATTGCAATTTTTGGATTTCTTCAGTCATATTTTATAAATATTATCATAAGTTAAACTGGGTGTCAAGAGTGCTGTTTTATGACCAAGAATTGTTTGACAATAGATTGAGTCTAGAGGTATAATAAAAGTTCTTAAAAAGCTCTATTTTCTAATAGACAGAAAGGATAAAAATGGTTCAGAAAGTTGAAAAGAAACCAGAATCTATATCGACGGAAAGACAAAAAGCTTTAGAGTTGGCTTTGGCTCAAATTGAAAAACAATTTGGCAAGGGCTCGATTATGAAATTAGGAGCGCAAACAAAGCTCGATGTGGCTGCGATTCCTACAGGAGCCTTGACCCTAGACATGGCCTTGGGAGTGGGGGGTGTACCTCGAGGAAGGGTGGTTGAGATTTTTGGCCCAGAGGCTTCTGGTAAAACGACCCTTACTTTAAGTGTTATTTCAGAAGTGCAGAAAAATAAGGGTGTAGCTGCTTTTATTGATGCTGAACATGCCTTTGATTCAATTTATGCCAAAAAAATAGGTGTAAATTTAGATGATCTTTTGATTTCTCAACCAGACACCGGAGAGCAGGCTTTAGAAATTGCAGAGACCTTAGTACGTTCTGGAGCAGTAGATGTTGTGGTTATTGATTCAGTGGCGGCACTCACACCTCGTGCAGAAATTGAAGGAGAAATGGGACAAGCGCAAATCGGTTTACAGGCGCGTTTAATGAGCCAGGCCTTAAGAAAATTAACCGCTGCCATCAGTAAGTCAAAAACCACAGTAATTTTTATTAATCAGATTAGAGAAAAAATCGGGGTAATGTTTGGTTCTCCGGAAACAACACCCGGCGGAAGGGCTTTAAAATTTTATTCCTCTGTTAGATTAGATGTCAGGCGCCTAATGTCTCTTAAAGAAGCAGATAGCGTGATTGGCGGCCATGTTCGGGTACGCGTGGTTAAAAATAAAGTTGCGCCTCCTTTTCGTGAGGCAGAATTCGATATTCTGCACGATCAAGGTATTAATAAAATGGGTAGCATTATTGATGCAGGTCTTAATTCAGAAGTTCTACATAAAAGCGGTTCTTGGATTTTATTTAATCAAGAAAAACTCGGCCAAGGCAGAGATCAGGCGATTAATTTTTTAAAAACCAATCCAAAAGTTGCGGATCAGGTTGAAAAAGCTGTTCGTCAGAAATTCGTTGTTTAATTAATTTAGATGTTCATCGACAAAAATTTAGAAAAAGCAAAAAACGCTGCTTTTAGGTTACTTAAATTTCGAGAACGCTCTGAAAAGGAATTAAGAGATAGGTTAAAGAAAAAAAAGTTCGATGATTTAACAATTAAAGAAACAATTGCTTATTTAAAAAAAATTGATCTTTTAAACGATAATAACTTTGCGATTAAATGGGCAGAATCCCGAATTAAAAAACCCTATGGCGCAAAAAGAATTATTTACGAATTAAAGCAAAAGGGAATTGAAGCAAAAATTATTGATAAGACCCTAGCAGATATAAAAAGTCGTTATAACGAATACGATTTAGCAAGGCAAATACTGGAATCTCAAATCAAAACAATAAAAAAGGACCAAGATTTATTTAAAACAAAGGCACGTCTTTATAATTTTCTTATTAGAAGAGGTTTCTCTTACGATGTTGCCGCAGATACAATAGAAAATTTATGAATTCTAATGATTTAAGAAAAGCATATCTAGATTTTTTTAAAAATAGAAACCATCGTGTGGTACCTTCCGATTCATTAATTCCTATTGATGACCCATCGCTTTTATTTACTGGCGCAGGAATGAATCAATTTAAAAAGCAGTTTATGGGGCAAATTACTGATTACAAGCGCGCTACCAGCGCTCAAAAATGCCTGCGTACTGATGATTTAGATAAAGTAGGCAAAACTGCTTCACATCATACTTTTTTTGAAATGCTGGGAAATTTTTCTTTTGGTGATTATTTTAAAAAAGAGGCAATCACCTGGGCTTGGGAATTTTTAACACAAGTTTTAAAAATAAACCCAGATTATCTTTGGGTCTCTGTCTACAATGACGACCAAGAGGCTTATAGCGTTTGGGAAAAAGTTGTAAAAGTTCCAAGGCATAAAATTATAAAATTAGGTGCCAAAGATAATTTTTGGCCTGCTAATGCTATTCTTGATGGTCCAAATGGGCCATGTGGACCATGCTCGGAGATATTTTTTGATTGGGGTAAAGAGGTTGGTTGTAAAAAAGATGATTGTGCACCGGGTTGTGATTGTGGTCGGTTTGTCGAAATCTGGAATTTGGTTTTTACTCAATTTAACCGCAAAGGCGCATTTGATAAAAAAGATGGGATCTTAGAGCAATTGCCAAATAAAAATATTGATACTGGGATGGGCCTTGAGCGGATGGCTAGTGTTTTACAAGGGGTCAAATCAAATTTCGACATAGATATTTTTAAAACTATTAAAAAAGCAATTTTAAGCTTAGAGTTAAAAAATAAAAACGAAGAATTAATTAATATAATTTCTGACCATATTCGTGCAATTACCTTTACGATTTCTGACGGGGTAATGCCTTCAAATGAAGAAAGAGGATATGTTTTACGTAAGATTATTAGAAAAAGTTTTTTACATGGCAGGGCCCTTGGCCTAAATAAACCATTTTTATATAAACTTGTTCCTAGTGTAACTGAGGCAATGAAAGAGCCATACCCAGAATTAATTAATAATAGAGAAGATATAGCTAATGTTATTTTATCTGAAGAAAAAAGTTTTCTTTCAATATTGGATTCTACAGATCAAATATGTAAAGAAAAATTTTATAAAGATATTGATTCAGAAAAAGCTGGGGTAATAGCTTTTCAACTTTATGATACACATGGGATACCTTTAGATTCAACTTCAGCATGGGCAAGTGAACACAATATTAAGATATCTTTTTTATCTTTTAATAAAGAATTAGATAAACAAAAAGAACGCTCTAAAAAATCAAGTAAGATTCAAGGGTCAATTTTTGATTCCGAGGCAATTTTATTAAAAGGAGTAAAAAGCAAATTTTTAGGTTATA
>JBFMBJ010000033.1:0-10174 GCA_040755235.1 Candidatus Omnitrophota bacterium | reverse complement strand
TCTTGATCGTATTTTAAGAAATCTTCGAGAATAGGTACTAATATAGAAAGAACATTGTCAGATATTACACTTCTTCGACAGATGTGTCCCATATAAGGTGATGGAGAGACGATTATTGCATAGCCATTGTAGGACATGATATGTAGCATTACGTGGACATCGCTTGAACTATCTCCTACATATATTATGTCGTTCCTAGGTACATTCTCTTTTTCCTTTAACATATCTAGAGTGGCAACTTTGGCATTCCCGGCATTAGTCCTTTCAACATCCTGAATAATACCATTTTTATAAATAAAAGTTGTGCCGTAGATGTTTTCGGCAGGCAAGATGTGTTCCATTGCTTTCTCAACGCACTCACGAGGCGCTGCAGATACAATATAAGTACTAAAACTGTAGCTATCAATTCCTTGGGCCAAGATTTTCATTAGCTCGGTAACACCTTTTTTGAGTTTAACCTCTTTTCCTACTTCACAAAGAAGATCCTTAGTAACTTTACCGGCATAATCAGAATCCCTAATTATCAAATGTGCGAGTTCTCCGCTGAGCTGTGCGATGTTTCTACGTTGTATTTCTTCAATCTTCTTCTCAAAAACTTCCAACAGATACCCCCAATTTTGTACTTAATATATAGCCTATGTCTCCTACGGAAAGCGTCTTGTCAAAATCAGAAACAAAGAGAATTTTTTTCTTCATGGTTTGACCTCGCTTACCATGACCGTGGACTCGTCGAATGGATCATTTTAGAGTATACTCCTTCACTCATTAGATATCATGTGAATAATTAAAAAAGTATAGCATTTTAAAAACTACTTGTCAATTTTTTCTACCAAAGAGTAGTGTCTCCCGCTCCATATCAAAACTGGCGGCCTTTCAAACTATTAAGTGCAATACCTTCAACAAAATACTTTTGGAATATCAAGAATATAATAAGTACAGGCAAGGTAGCAACGGTTGCCCCGGCCATGGCTATGCCAAATTTTTCACCAAACTGACTATTTAATACCGAGAGCGCCAAAGGTGCAGTACGCATGGAACTAGTATGTATCACCACCAAGGGCCAGACAAAACTATTCCATTGCGCTAAAAATGTAAAGATAGCTAAAGTTGCAAGTGCAGGTTTAATCAAAGGAAAGATTACAGTTTTATAAATTCCGAATTCATTGCAGCCATCAATTTTTGCTGCATCAATTAAATCATTAGGGATAGTGCTGATAAATTGCCTGCATAAAAATATACCAAAGGCCATCGCCATATTAGGTATAATCAAAGCATAAAAACTATTGAGCCAGCCAAATTTTTTAACAATAATAAAACCCGGAATTAAATTTACCTGCCAAGGAATCATCATTGAACCCAAAAGTAATAAAAATATTTTATCTCTTCCAAAAAATCTTTGCTTGGCAAAGGCATAACCTGCTAAAGAACAAAATAAAATATTAGCCAGTGTTACAAAAGAGGCAACAAAAAAGCTATTTAATAAGTAACGCGCCATAGGAATCAAGCGAAACAAATCTTGATAAGCTAAGTTTGTAGGATGGTGTATAAAAAAGCTTGGTGGATAAGTTTGGATTTCTGCAATGGGCTTAAAAGAAGTAACAATCATCCAAAGATATGGAATAGCCATAACGAGGCTTCCTAGGCCTAAAAAAGCATAAATCGTTAAATTACGAATCCTAGTTTGTCTTTTTATGCTTTTTTCCATTAATACTCCACCTTACTTTTTACTACTTTCATATTAATCAAAGTAATAACAAAAATTGCGGCAAATAAAAGATAAGCTACTGCCGAAGCATAACCCATCATAAATTTCTGAAATCCCATATCATACAAATATGCAACAATAGTTAAACCCGAATCTAGGACACCGCCAATGCCTCCTTCGCTTCCTGCGGTCATAATATAAACTTGTTCAAATACTTGAAAAGAAGCAATAGTTAAGATAATTATTGCATAAACCATTGTCGGGCGCAAAAGCGGCAAGGTAATATGCCAAAATTTTTTCCAAGGACTAGCACCATCAATATCTGCGGCTTCATAAAAAGTTAATGGAATTGTCTTGAGGCCTGCTAAAAATAAAATTATATTGTAACCAAGGCCTGCCCAAATAGACATAATCATAATTGCAGGTAACGTCCAATTCGGGTTCATCAACCAATCTACGGGTTGCATTCCTAATTTTATTAAATAGTGGTTAATCAGGCCATATTTTTCTCCTGCAAAGAGCCATTTCCAAATAACAGAAATTGCTACCACAGAAGTAATCGTAGGTATAAAAAACATAGTCTTAAAAAAGTTTTTAAATTTTATTTGTTGATTAATAGCCACGGCTAAAAGTAAAGACAAAATAATTCCTGGCGGGACAACTCCTACTACATAAAAAATAGTATTTCTCACTGCCTTCCAAAACCGAGGATCATGAAAAATTAAATTTTTGTAATTACCAAGACCTATCCATTTTGGTGCGGATAAAACATTATATTCGGTGAAGCTAAAAAAAAGCGAAGCTATTACTGGAACTAGAACAAAAACAAGAAATAAAATTGCTGCTGGTGCAATAAATAGATAAGCGTATTTTTGTTCACTTAGTTCTTTTAAAAAAGATTTTTTAGGCAAGCTTGCATAACTCCGTTAAAACGATATATAAAATACAATTAATTTTTTAATTATTTTATGCTGAATTGCGTTTTACTAATTCTGTATTTTCTAAAAATAATTTAATCGGCTGCTTTACCTTTTTCTCTACAATCTTTTTTAAATATTCTATACCTTTAATTCCCAATATATATTGATGCTGATCGATAGTTGTTAAAGATACTTCGGGGAAATTACCTTGCGGAATATTATCAAAACCAACAATAGAAATATCTTCTGGGAACCTCAGATTACTCTCTTTTGCTATCTTCAGTGCCCCGATTGCCATCTCGTCACCAGCGACAAAAACTGCTGTGGGCCTGTCCTTTAAAGCAATTAATTTTTTCATTGCTTTTTTGCCAGATTCTTCTGACCAATCAGCTAAAACAATATATTTTGGATCTATACTAATCTTATGTTTTTTTAATCCTCGCTTATAACCAATTAATCTATCCATTCCGCATTGTGCTTTTAGTTTACCGGTAATGGTAGCAATTTTTTTATGCCCTGATTTTACTAAATAATCTATCGCTTCCATAGAGGCCTTTTGATTATCAATGCCAATACAATTATCCGGAGAGGTTTTATTAAAATAATTTACGATAATAAAAGGTATTTTTTTACGTCTAGCGATGGGGATTAATTTTTCGTTACCAAAAAAATCTACAAAAATAATTCCTTTTATAAAATCTAAATCAAATATACGCGGTGCTACTGAATTATCTTTTTGACCGATATGCACTAATAGATCAACCTTGTGACTAAAACTTGCGTCTTTAGCGCCTTTCATAATTTCAACTGCTGAAAAAGTATTAAACATATCTTTATATTTAGGGATAACCAAAGCAAAAGTAATATTTTCTTTCATTATGCCTCCTTTAATGACGACATGACTTATGGAGTTGAAAACGACGTAAGTCATGTGTCGGAATTAAACCCCGCTTCTTGCTTTCGCAAGAAAGCAGCGGGGTAAATTCGGCCATAAAACTTATGTTCGTTAAACACTCCATAAGTTTTGACCTCATTTATTTTACACCACTTTCTCAAGCTTTTAAACCTTTTTTTATTTAACAAATTGACAGCTAACTTTTACTAAGATATACTTTAATCCATCGGCCGGGATGGTGGAATGGCAAACACGTAGCGTTCAGGGCGCTATGGCCGTAAGGTCTTGAGAGTTCAAATCTCTCTCCCGGCATTATTTTTTAAATGCGCCCTTCGGTTTCAATATTTATATAATCCTTAAAATCCATTCCTAAACCAAGCTCTTCCCGCATCACCCGAATACGATCTGATGTACTAGGATGCGTACGAAAATAACTATAAGGTCTTAATTTTTTTTGATCAAGTTTATAAATTCTTTGCATAAAATAAACCATTTTAAAAGGATCATAACCAGCGGCTTGCATATATCTAATAGCAAGTCTATCTGCCAGGAGTTCATCCTCTCGCGAATAGCCGACGAGAATCGAAGCAAAAGCAATATCCATGCCTTGAACCATATCCCCGCCCCCAGTTGTTGCTCCGGCAAGTCGTGCTAACATATAACCCATCATCGCCTGTAATTTTTTTACTGCATGCTTGGCTACCACGTGTCCTACTTCATGTGCCAAAACACCGGCCAACTCATCATCAGAAGTCATTTTATCAATCAAACCTTTATTAATATAAATAAATCCACCCGGTAAAGAAAAAGCATTCAATTCTTTTTCATCTAACACTTTAAAATAATAAATAAGTTCTTTGCGATCACAAACATCAACTATTTTTTGGCCGATATCTCTAACGCGCTTTTGCGCTCCCGGTTCTTCCACTAATTTATATTCCCTCTCCACCTGCTTGACAACAGCCTGTCCGATATTAATTTCTTTATCTGTAGTATAATAAATTAATTCTTGTTTTTTTGTAGCAAGATTATATTCGCTTGCACAACCATAAAGAAGAAAAGCAACTGTAAAAATAATTATTGGATTTAGCTTAAACATGAAATTTTAAAGATTTTCTTAAAAAAGGTTGGATTAAATACCAAAATCTTCTGGATTAAATAAGGCTACTAATTTACAGCCAACACTTGCCAAGGCCTCTTTAGCGCCTTCCCTGCGATCAATTAAAACAATAGCTTTCTTTACAGGTATCTTTAATTCTCGCATTACTTTTATTGCTTCTTTAATTGCTTTTCCAGTAGTAGCCACATCATCGATTAAAATTACCTCTTTGCCTTTTTTTAAATCTGGGCCTTCGATTTGTTTCTTGCGGCCGTGGCCTTTAGCTTCTTTTCTTACAATAAAAGTATTTATTGGCTTTTTCTTTAAATAACTTAAAACACCAATTGCTCCAACTATCGGATCGGCACCCAACGTTGGCCCTCCAATAGCCTGGATTTTATCATTTTTTATTAAATCTAAAATTAATTCTCCTACCAAATAAGCGCCTCGGCTAGTTAAAGTAACTACTCGTGCATCCAGATAATAAGAACTAATTTTTCCAGAAGAAAGAACAACTCTGCCTCGATGGAAAGCCTTTTTCTTTAAGATAGAAAGTAGCTCTTGTTTTTTATTTTTTATACCTAGTGTTTTCATAATTAACTTTTATTTTACATATCTAACGAGTGGCTGTCAATTTATTTTGACAAAATTATAATAATCTGCTATATTATAGTTATGCTAAAGAGTATCTTTCAGGGATTAACAGAGTTAATCTATCCGAAAGCATGCCTCCTCTGCAAAGAAAAAATCACAAACTCTTGTGATTTAATCTGTAAAGATTGCCTTGTAAAAATAAACCCTAATCTTCCTCCTTTTTGTCAACGCTGTGGTCGCCGGCTTAACAAAAACGAATTAATCAACGGTAAAAATATTTGTTTTAAATGTCATCGGATTAATTTCCATTTTGACCGAGCTTGGTCAAGCTGCATCTATGAAGGTGCGATTAAAGATTTAATCCATCAATTTAAATATAATTCAAAAAAATCTTTAGAAAAACCTTTATCTAAATTGTTGTTAGAATTTATAAATAATTATCATCTGCCTAAAGATGTAATTGACATAGTTGTTCCTATGCCTCTACATACAAAAAAACTGCGCGAAAGAGAATTTAATCAATCAGAAGTCTTGGCTAAATCAGTTTCTGATGCATTAAACAGAAAAATATCGGTTAATAATTTAATCCGCTTAAAAGATACCCCTTCCCAAACCCAGCTCGATGATCAAATGCGCTGGCAAAATGTTCAGGGTGCATTTAGCGTGAAAGATCCTTCGGAATTTAAAAATAAGGTAGTCTTATTAATCGACGATGTCCTTACCACTGGAGCCACTGCTTCAGAAGCAGCCCTTGCGCTCAAAAAATCAAATGCAAATGTCGTCTTTGTTTTAACTTTGGCAGGTTAATATCCCCTCTCTCCAAAATAATATTAAAAGTTAATAGGTTTTTAAGAAAAAGCTGGCGTTTTGTAGAATATAAAATATAATAGTTTAATAAAGAAAACATAAGTGAACCCCGTTAGACCTTTTTCTTCTAACGGGAATTCATAATTAGAATCAGCGCATAAAAACATAAAGATAATCGTATTGGAGGTCTAACGGGGTGAAGATATTACGTAATTATATTTTAAGAGAATTCTTTGGTCCATTTATTTTTTCGCTATCCGTACTTACTTTTGTTATGCTTCTAGGAAGCCTTGTAAAATTAGCGGATCTTATTATTACAAAAGGTGTAAGCATAGTAAGTGTGGGCAAACTTTTTTTATATATGATTCCTTTCCTTTTGATGTATACATTGCCCATTGCAATCCTTTCTGGAACAGTTATGGCCTTAGGAAGACTTTCTTCAGATAATGAAATGATTGCAATTCGTGCAAGCGGAATAAATCCATTTAGGTTAATTTCACCCATACTTGTATTAAGTTTTATTTTTAGTTTATTCCTAGTTATCCTAAATGATAGAATAATTCCTGAAATTCACTATGCCTCGCGCAAAACAGTAACGGATATAGGAATTAAAAATCCTGCTGCTGCACTTGAAGAAGGCACTTTTATTAATTCTTTTGAAAAATATGTTTTATTTATTTATCATATTGAACAAAATAAGCTGAGTGGTGTACGCATTTATGAACCGCAGGAAAACCGTCCCACCCGTACTATTGTTGCCAAGCGCGGCGAATTTATTACTGTCCCAGAAAAAAATATTGTTAAATTAAAATTAATGGATGGGTCATCTGACGAACCAGATCCACAAAATCCCAATAGATTTTATAAACTGAATTTCAAAACATATTTTATGAATCTAAACCTTTTAAGTGCTCAAAATAAACAAAAAATTGATAAAAAACCTAAGGATATGAGCATTCATGAATTGCGCACTGAAATTAAAAAATATATTTCTACTGGTATAAAACCAAATCATTTGATAACAGAGATTCATAAAAAGTTATCTATGGCATTTTCTTGTTTTATCTTTGTTCTGGTGGGCTGTCCTTTAGCTATCATTGCTCGCCGAAGGGAAAAAGCAATAAACTTTGGAATTTCATTTTTAGTAGTCTTAGTTTACTATATGCTATATTTGGGATTCGAGGCCTTATCCCTGCAAGGAATTATCCTTCCGCAGATCGGTATGTGGATAGCAAATATTGTCTTGGGTATTGTAGGAATATTTTTAATGGTAAAACTATGCGTATCTTAGATAGATATATTACTAAAACACAAATTGCTATATTCTTAAGTGTTCTATTTATTTTTATGTTTTTATATGTAGTGATTGATGTCTTTAATCATCTTGATGAGATGATTAAACAACATATGAGTTTGGGAATTTTATTGAAATATTATTTATCATTTCTACCTACTATATTTGTACAGGTAAGCCCATTTGCAAGCTTACTGGCTACGCTTTATACCTTAGGCGCTTTAAATAAAGAAAATGAAATCATTGCTATGCGTGCAAGTGGATTAAGTTTATTACAAATCGTAAAACCAATTTTAATCCTTAGTTTTCTTATAAGTATTTTTGTATTTTTAGTAAATGAAAAAATAGTCCCTCGGGCTTCAGAATTAAATGAAGATATGAAACAAAGTTTATCAAAAGGCAAAAAAATATCCCAGGATGAACTTATAAAAAATCTTGCTTTTTTTGGTACAAAAAATAGATTATTTTTCATTAATAAATTTTATCCTAAGACAAATGAATTAGAGGGAATTATTATCTTAGAAGAAGACCAAAGCCAGAATGTTTTAAGAAAGATTGTTGCTCAAAAGGGAACTTGGGAACAGAATCATTGGAAATTTTATCAATCCATCACCTATGGTTTCAATAAAGATGGTGAAATGGAAGGCGAACCTAGTTATTTCCAAGAAGAAATTATGACTATTCAGGAAAAACCACAAGATTTCCTACAATTGCGTCCACAGACAGAAACAATGAGTATTGCTGTCTTAAAAAAATATCTTTCAAAAATTACTAAAAGTGGCGCAAAAACACTTATTCGTAACTTAGAGGTAGATTTAAATCAAAAAATAGCTTTTCCTTTTACAAGTTTTATTATTACCTTGGTGGGAATTCCTTTTGGTCTTGTTATACGCCAAAGAAAACATGCAAAATTAGCCTCTTTTGGCGTGTGTATTTTGATTAGCTTCTTTTATTATATTATTTCTGCGATAAGCGTAACTTTGGGGAAAGTTGGAATTTTACCTGCATTTTTATCCGGTTGGTTAAGTCATGCTATATTCTTAAGCATAGCTTTAAAGCTCATCTTTACAATACATTAATTGATATAAATTCTTGGAATCCTATTATTAAAACTACAAGTAATTTCATAAGGTATCGTGTCGGCGAAGTCTGCTAATTCTTCCACGCTAATTTTTTTATTATTCTCTTGACCAATTAAAGTTACCTTATCTCCTATTTTTACATTAACCATGGTTACATCAACCATCACTTGATCCATACAAACCCTACCTATCACCGGGCAAAATCTTCCATTTACTAAAACTCTTGCCTGATTAGAAAAATGCCGCATATAACCATCGCCGTAACCAATAGGAAGTATGGCAATGGAAGTTTTTCTTTTTGTTTTATAAATGTGCCCATAGCTAATGCCATATCCCTTTGGCAAATCTTTAATAAAAATTATTCTACTATATAAACTCATCACCGGCTTTAACTTTAATTTCAAATCTTTCACTGGAGATAGACCATAAATTATAAGTCCTGGCCTGACCAAATTAAAATGGCTGTTTTTATAATTAATTAACCCCATACTATTAGCGGCGTGCTTTAAAGGAATATGTATTTTAATGTGATCTATATCTTGAATAATTTTATTAAAGATATTTATTTGGGCTAGAGTAAATTTTTTGTCTGTATCTGCACAAGGAAAATGTGTAAAAATTCCTTCAATTTTTAAATTAGAAAAATTATTTATTTTTTTGATAAATTCTAAAGCATCATTATGTAATATCCCAAGCCTACCCATTCCAGTATCTATCTTAATATGGATATTAGCAATTTTATTTTGTTTTTTAGCTTCTTTATTTAAAACACAAGCTAAATCTATCGAAGAGACTGCTTGGCACAGATTATATTTTACTATCGGCTCTGCATGATCTATTAAAATATTGCCTAGAACTAAGATTGGTATCTTAAAACCATTTTTTCTTAATAAAATTCCCTCATCAATTGTAGCCACCCCTAAATAATCTACACCGCAATTAATAAGTTCTCCAGAAACAGGAATTATACCATGCCCATAGGCATTGCTTTTTACAGTCACAAGAATCTTTACCTTCTTGCCGACAATATTTCTTATTAAATAGAAATTGTGCTTTAAGGCCTCTAAGTCAATTTCTATCCAGGTGGGCCTGTATCCAATAGAAGTATTTTTTCTGCCTGAGGCAGATCCGCCCTTGGCGGAAATCTGTGTAATCATTTCTTTTTAATCTGTGTAATCTGTGGTTTAATTTGACATTCTTTAGGAAATAAATATAATGGTTTTAAATTCGTTAAATTAATAAATTCTTTCTTTTTTAATTTTTCTTTGGCTAAATATAGCAAATTAGATGCCTTTGGATACCAAAAATTATTTTTAGCAAATATTGCGTTAGGCCCGAAATGCTTTTTAATTTTTTCTTGATAAATAGCTAATGCATCACCTAAAAAAATAGTCGGTTTTTTAATTTTAGCTAATAATCTATCTATTGAAATTAATGTATATGGCCAAATTCTTTTATTATCTCTGTAAAGACTAGTATAAATCAAATTTCTCTTGGCATCAATGATAGGACAAATTAATTTTTCATAAGAATTTAAGTTTTTGGCAATAATATCTAAGCTACCCACGCCGATTACAGGCTTATTTAAACTCAAACTCAAGCCCTTTATAGTGGCTACTCCAATGCGTAGCCCAGTAAAAGATCCCGGGCCTAACCCAACAGCTAAGGCATCAAGCTTTTGTAAAGAAATTTTGCTTTTTAGAATAATTTTTTTTATTGTTGGTATTAATAAATCCGAATGACGCAGGCCTTTATCAATATTATATTCTAATACAACT
>JBFMBJ010000032.1:0-10177 GCA_040755235.1 Candidatus Omnitrophota bacterium | reverse complement strand
CGGTAAAGACATAAGAGATATAGAAATAACTAGTAGAATTTATAGTCTTTATCAAGCAAAACTTAGCGAAAAACCATTGGCTATAGATATTATTTCGGAAATTTATAAAATTATTCCTTCGAATATTATTTTGAATAACCTTAGTTATCAAGAAAAAGAATTTATAATTTTAAAGGGGACAGCTATGGATTTATCTAGTATATCCAACTTAGTTAATACATTAGGAAAATCAGCATATTTTAAAAATGTAAATTTAAAATATGTAAATAAACAAAAAAATATAAATCAAGATTCTATAGAGTTTGAAATAGTTTGCTCAATCAAAGCAGAAAAGTAGAATTATGCTTAAATTTAGAAAACCTATGAAAAAAGAGAAAATATTTTTATATATAATTTTCGGCATAATCATATTAACTATTTTCTATAATTATATATTCCGACCTATTTTTAAAAAATATACAGTTATGAATAGAAAAATTAAAATTTTAGAAGATAGGTTAAATGACTATCAATTACTAATAAAAAACAAAGATAGAATTATGCAATTACAGAAAAATCTACCTAATGGATATATTGTAAACGAATCTAAAGAAAAAATGGCTATTTCTATTTTAGAAGAGATTGAGCGCCTGATAAAAATAAATAATATAAATTTATTAAATGTAAGGCCGCAAGATGATACCTATAAAAATGATATAGTCTTAGAATTAAAAATAGAAGCTGATATAAAAGATATCTCTAAATTTATTTATGATATAGAGAATAGCTTTTACTTGTTAACTATTAAGCGCTTAGATTTAATGCCAAGTCAGTTAAGAAAAGATACTTTAGAGTGCGATATTATTCTTGTACGAGAAGAGCGCTTTATGCTCCAAGATAGGGGTGTTTTATAGCCCTTGATTTATCCCGCCAATTATGTTAAAATAAATTTTTAAGTGTAAAAAAAGGAGTAAAATGACATATTTAAATGACAAAAATTTTAAAACAGAGGTGTTAGATTCAGAGGTACCGGTATTAGTAGATTTCTATGCAGATTGGTGCCAGCCCTGTAAAATGATTACACCCCTCATTGAAGAATTAGCTAAGGAGCAGCATGGCAAATTAAAAGTGTGTAAAGTTAATGTTGAAGATTCTCCCCAAGTAACTACAACTTATGGCGTTATGTCTATACCAACGTTAATATTTTTTAAAGACGGTAAAGTAAGCGATCAAGTGACTGGTGTTTTAACAAAGCAGCAATTAAATAATAAAATTAAAGATATTCTTTAATTAAATGGCAAAAAAAATTTTTATTGCTGCAACTAAACAGAATGACGGTAAAACTACAATATCTTTAGGCCTTATTTGTTGTTTAAAAGAAAAATTTAAAAAAATTGGCTTCATTAAACCGATTGGTCAGCGTTATCTAGAAGAAGATGGCCTGAAGATAGATGAAGATTCTGTTCTAGTTGAAAAAGTCCTTGAGTCGTTGACGGGTACACGTTACGGTTTAAAAGATATGAGTCCTGTTGCCGTAGAAAAAGGTTTTACCGAAAGATATATCGCCAGCCCAAACAAAAAAGATTTAACCAAAAAAATTAAAGAATCCTATAAACATATTGCTGGGAAAAATGATTTGGTAGTTATTGAAGGTACAGGTCATGCGGGCGTGGGTTCTGTATTTGATCATTCAAATGCCGTAGTAGCAAAATTACTTAATGCAAAGGTTATCTTAATTTCTTCTGGCGGGGTTGGCAGGCCGATAGACGAGATTATTCTTAATAAAGCCTTGTTTGATAAAATCGGGGTAAGAATTTTGGGCGTAGTTATAAATAAAGTTTTATTAGAGAAATTTGATAAAATTAATAAACTTGTACGTTCTGGCTTAAAACGTAATAACATAGATGTCTTAGGTGTTTTGCCATATCATCCAGAATTAGCACAGCCAACAATAAGCCAGATTTTAGAAGAAACAGATTTTAAGCTTTTATCCGGAAAAGAAAATATCAAAAATAGAGTTTTAAAAATAGTTATTGGGGCAATGGCGCCTAAAGATGCAATTAACTATTTTGAAAATAAGGTTTTAATGATTACTCCCGGAGACAGAGAAGATTTAATCTTAGCTGCTTTGGATTTCTATTCAAAAAATGAAAAAAATAATTTAAAGATCTCTGGTTTTATTTTTACTGGAAATCAGGTCCCTGCCAAAGAGGTCATGGATCAATTGAATGCTACAAAAATTCCAGTCATTTTAGCTAATACGGATACCTATAGCGTATCTTCAAAGATACACGATATGACGGTAAAAATAAGACCAGAAGATAAAGAAAAAATAGATTTAGTTGTAAAGCTTACAAAACAAAATATGGATTTTAAAAAATTATTGAAAGGTTTATAAGATGAATGTTATTCAGAAAATAAGAGAAAGAGCAAAAAAAGAAGTTAAAAAAATAATTCTTCCGGAAACAAAAGATAAAAGAGTTTTGGAGGCAGCTAGATTTATAGAAAAGGAAAAAATTGCCGAGATAATACTTTTAGATAAATCAAAATTAGACTATAAAAAAATTAAAAAATATGCCCGCGTCTATTATGAATTACGTAAACAAAAAGGAATGACTTTAAATCAAGCTGAAAAAATTGTATCTGACCCTGTTTATTATGCAGCGATGATGGTTCGTCACAACGAGGCAGATGGATTTGTGGCAGGAGCAGTAACCACAACCCCAGATGTTGCGCGTGCAGCAATTCATTGTATTGGTATAGATGAGCGTTATTCAGTAGTTTCAAGTTCTTTTATTATGGAAGTGCCTAATTGCGAACTTGGAGAAGAGGGCGTATTTTTATTTGCTGATTGTGGAATTATCCCAGAACCGACCTCAAGGCAGCTTGCTTGTATTGCGATTACTACTTCTGAATTAGCTAAAAAAGTTTTAGGAATTACACCGCGCGTTGCAATGTTGAGTTATTCTACAAAAGGCTCTGCCAGTGGCAGGCTTCCTGATAAAGTAAAAGAAGCAGTAAAAATGGCTAAAGAAATGTCACCGCGTCTATGTTTAGATGGAGAATTACAGCTAGATTCAGCAATAGTTCCAGAGGTAGCTAAAATAAAAGATCCCAAAGGGACATTAAAGGGACAAGCAAATATTTTGATTTTCCCAAATTTAGAAGCAGGAAATATTGGTTATAAATTAACACAACGCTTATCTAATGCCAGGGCAGTGGGGCCGATTTTACAAGGTTTAAATAAACCTTGTAGTGATTTATCCAGAGGATGTAATGTCGATGATATTATAGATTGCGTTGCTGTAACAGCGATAAGGGCTCAAATTAATCAATGAAAATATTAGTTATAAATTCAGGAAGTTCATCAATTAAATATAAATTTTTCAAAATGCCCGAAGAAAAACTTATCGATAGCGGCATAGTAGATAGAATTGGTGAAAAAAGATCTTTGGTTAGTGATCATCAGCAGGGCCTAGGAATTATTTTAAATAAAGTTAAAGATGTAGATGCAGTGGGGCATCGAGTAGTACATGGTGGAGAAAAATTTAAAAAACCAGTTTTGATTAATAACGAAGTTATTAAAAAAATTAAAGAATGTCTCCTGCTTGCGCCACTTCATAATCCTGCAAACTTGTCTGGAATTTATGCCTGTAAAAAATTATTAAAAAATATTCCACAGGTAGCTATTTTCGATACAGCCTTTTATCAAACCCTGCCGGCCTACGCTTATTTTTATGGACTAGATTACAAATTTTACAAAAAATATGGAATACGGAGATACGGTTTTCATGGTACAAGCCATGAATTTGTAGCACTCAAAGCAGCTAGGATTTTAAAAAAACCGCTTAATAAGTTACGTTTAATAACTTGTCATTTAGGAAATGGTTGTAGTATTAGTGCGATAAAATTCGCTAAGGCGATTGATACAAGTATGGGCTTTACGCCCTTAGAAGGGCTATTGATGGGGACACGCTGCGGGGATTTGGATCCAGCAGTAGTTACTTTTTTAGCGCATCGTATAAAATCAATTAGTAAGATAGAAGAAATATTAAATAAAAAAAGCGGTCTTTTAGGGCTTTCTGGAATTAGTAATGATATGCGTCAAGTTGAATCTAGTATGAAAAAAGGCAACCAAAGAGCAAAATTAGCCATTGAAGTATTTGTTTATCGTATTAGAAAATATATTGGTGCTTATGCAGCAATTTTAGGCGGCTTAGATGCACTCATCTTTACTGCTGGAGTCGGAGAAAATCAAATAGAAATTCGCAAAAAGGTAACCAAAGATTTATTTTCTAACTTTCTTAAAAAGCCAAAAGTTTTAGTAATTCGTACTAATGAAGAATTAATGATTGCAAAGCAAACCTATAAATTAGTTAAAGATTTAAAGTCGAAAGTTTAATGTTAAAAACAATCTTTATTTTTTGTTTATTTTTTTTTGCGGTTAATTTAGGTTTTGCTCAAGGAGAAATAGGGAATATGGAAAAAGTAGTAATGATTATAGCAGATAATAATTTTCGTGATGAAGAACTTCTAGATACAAAAGCTATTCTAGAAAAAAATGATATAAAGGTAATTATCGCTTCTACGACTCAAGATGATGTTTACGGTATGTTGGGTGCAAAAGTTAAACCAGATATTTTATTGAAAGATATTAAAGCGCAAGATTTTGATGCGGTGATTTTTGTGGGTGGTTCTGGGGCAGAGCAGTATTGGAATGATCCGGTTGCTTTAAATTTAGCTAAAGAAGCATGTGAGTTAAAAAAGATAGTTGCTGCAATTTGTATCGCCCCTGTGATATTAGCTAATGCCGGAATTTTAAAAGATAAAAAAGCTACGGTTTGGCCTTCTGAAAAAGAGAAGCTAAAAGATAAAGATGTCTTTTATTCAGGAAAAACTGTGGAAATAGATGAAAATATTATTACTGCTGATGGTCCACAATCGGCAAGAGAATTTGCAGAGGCAATTTCAAAAGCATTGAGGTAAGTGAAAACATGAGTTATGGAGCGGAGTGAACATAACTCATAAATCTGAACTTACCCCTACCGTTTTGTTTCGTTTTGCTTCACAAAACTTACAAAACGAAACAGTAGTGGTTTAATTCGTCCCCGCTGATTCGTTTTGCATTCGCAACATCGAATCAAAACGACGGGGGCTCATTAAAGGAGAAAAAATGTTACGCACAATTTTAAAATCAAAAATTTATCATGCAAAAGTTACGCAGACAGAGCTTTATTACGAAGGCAGTATTACTATTGACGAAGATCTGATGGAAAAAGCCGATATCTTACCTAATGAAAAAGTAGAGGTTTTAAATTTAAATAATGGCTCGCGCATTGAAACCTATGCTATAAAAGGCAAGAAAAAATCCGGTGTAATTTGTCTTAATGGGCCTTCAGCGCGCTTTGCCTGTAAGAATGATGATTTAATTATCTTAAGTTATTTTTTGGTAGAAGATTCAAAAGCCAAAAAAATTAAACCAAAAATTGTTTATGTCGACAAATACAATCGCGTTAAAAATAAAACTTTGGCCGAATAAAGTTTTAAGAAAAAAATCTCTTCCCATAAGCCTTGTTGGAGAAATAGAGAAAAATATCTTACAAGAGATGGTACATCTAATGTATACTAATAATGGCGTTGGTTTATCCGGCCCCCAAGTGGGAATTAATAAACAGATTATCGTTGTTGATATAGGGCAGGGGCCTTTAATGTTAGCAAATCCAAAGATTATAGCTCGCCGAGGTGCTTCTGTATTTGAAGAAGGCTGTCTTAGTTTGCCAGGAATCTGTATAAAAATAAAGCGTCCTGAAAGAATTAAGATTCAGGCAATAAATCAGGATAACCAACAAATAGAGATAGATGCAGATGGCCTGTTATCCAGAGCGCTTCAACATGAGATAGACCATCTTTACGCTAAACTGATCATTGATTATGCAAGTTTCGGGCAGAAATTTAAAATTAGAAAACAGTTACAAAGTTTAAAAAAGATAAACAATGAGGGATTATCCCAACAAAAAACAAAATCTTGCAAATTGTATTTGTAGTTATAAACCCTGTGGCCGCAAATGAAATTACCATTTTGGTTTAGACAAGAAATCGCAAACCAAGACTTTTTTAAACAAAAAAAGCTCTTTGAAGAACTAAATTTAAATACTGTTTGTCAAAAGGCGCATTGCCCAAATATAAATAGTTGTTTTAGTCAAAAAACAGCTACTTTTATGATTTTAGGTGATATTTGCTTGAGGAATTGTAAGTTTTGTGCTGTTAGTAAAGATAGAAATAAAATCTTAAAAGTAAATCCGCAGGAAATAGATAATATTGTAGAAACGATTAAAATCTTATATTTAGATTATGTGGTAATTACCTCAGTTACGCGTGATGACTTAATAGATGGCGGTGCAAGCCAATTTAAAAATCTAATAAAAAGAATTCACGCTTATTCTCTAGATATAGAAATCGAAATTCTTATTCCGGATTTTGATGGTAATTATAATGCACTTAAAATAGTTGTAGAAGAAAAGCCAGATGTTATAGGTCACAATTTAGAGACAATTCCAAGATTGTATTCAGAAATTAGGCCCCAAGCAGATTATAATAGGTCCTTAAGAATTTTAAAAAATATTAAAGATATAGATTCACAGATAGTTACAAAGTCAGGTTTAATGTTAGGTTTGGGTGAGACAGACACAGAAGTTTTAAAAACCTTAGAAGATTTAATAAAGGTCGGGTGCGATATTTTAACTTTAGGGCAATATTTGGCCCCTTCAGAAGAGCATTGCAAAGTAAAAACATTCGTTACGCCGGAAGAATTCAAAATTTATAAAAATAGAGCATTAGATATGGGTTTTAAAGAAGTTATGTCTGGCCCATTAGTGCGTAGTTCTTATCAGGCAAAAAATATATTCAAACACCTAAAAGGAGAAGAGCTTTGTACGATTTAATTATTATTGGCGCAGGCCCCGCGGGTTTAACCGCAGCAATTTATGCAGGTCGTTCTAGATTTAAGACACTAGTGTTAGAAAAAGTTGGTGTTGGAGGGCAAGTAACTTTGACTGAAACAATTGAAAATTTTCCCGGTTTTCCCGGAGGAATAAATTCATGTGAATTAATAGAAAAATTTAAAAAGCAGGCAGAAGAGTTCGGTGCAGAAATTAAGCTAGAGGAAGTTTTAGAAATTAATATAAAAGATAAGATCAAATTCATAAAAACACATGAACAAACTTATGAAACAAAAACTTTAATTTTAGCCAGTGGTGCACAACCAAAAAATTTAAATATCCCCGGAGAAAAAGAATTTGCCAATAAAGGAGTATCGTATTGTGGGACTTGTGATGGACCATTTTTTAAAAATAAAGAAATTGTAGTTGTGGGTGGGGGAGACACGGCTTTAGAGGAAGCTTTGTATTTAACTCGTTTTGCCAAAAAAGTAAATATTTTACATCGCAGGGATAAATTACGCGCAGCAAAAATTTTGGAAGAGCGTGCAAGAGAAAATCCCAAAATAGAATTTGTGCTAGATTCTATTCCTCTAGAAATTTTAGGAGAAAATTCAGTTACCGGTATAAAAATTAAAAATGTAAAAACTAACACAGAATCAATTTTAAGTTGTCAAGGCATATTTATTTTTGTCGGATTAAAACCAAACACAAATTTTTTAAAAGATATTGCAAAGCTTGACGAGGAAGGGTATATTCTTACGAATGAAAATTTAGCAGTTTCAGAAAATGGAATTTTTGCTTGTGGTGACTGTAGGAAAAAACAATTTAGACAAATTGTAACTAGTTGCGGTGAAGGTGCAACCGCAGCAAATTCTGTTAGTAAATATCTGGAGGAAGTTAAATGCCAGTAGAACACAATCAACTTAAAAAATGGGTCGCTGAAATGGCTAAGCTTTGTAATCCTGAAAAAATAGTTTGGATTGATGGCAGCCTTAAAGAAAAAGAAGATTTAGAAAAACAGGCGATAAGTACAGGTGAAATAATTCGTTTAAATCAAAAAATATTACCAGGTTGTTTTTATCATCGTACTGCTATAAATGATGTTGCCCGTACTGAAGATTTAACTTTTATTTGTACTTCTAAAAAAGAAGATGCAGGGCCAACAAATAACTGGATGTCTCCTCGCATAGCTTATGCAAAAGCGCGTAAGATTTTTAAGGGTGCGATGAAAGGACGCACGATGTATGTAATTCCTTTTTCTATGGGGCCAATAGGCTCACCCTTTAGTAAGATTGGAGTTGAGCTTACCGATAGTATTTATGTGGTTTTAAATATGCGTATTATGACAAGAATTGGACAAGACGTATTAAATCAATTAGGAAAAGATAAAGAATTTACTAAATGTCTGCATAGCAAAGCAGACTTAGATATTAAAAAGAGAATGATTTTACATTTTCCTCAAGATAATACTATCTGGTCTGTGGGTTCTGGATATGGCGGAAATGTTTTATTAGGCAAAAAATGCTTATCTTTACGTATTGCAAGTTATCTGGCACGCAACGAAGGTTGGTTTGCAGAACATATGCTAATTATGGGAATTGAAGAGCCGGGTGGGCATGTGCAATATATCGCCGGAGCTTTTCCCAGTGCTTGTGGAAAAACTAATTTAGCCATGCTTAGCGTTCCGGAAGCCTTAAAGAAAAAGGGGTATCGTGTTTGGACGGTGGGTGATGATATTGCCTGGATGCGTATTGATTCTGATGGAGCTTTATGGGCGATTAATCCAGAGGCAGGATTTTTTGGTGTAGCACCCGGGACTAATTCTAAGACTAATCCTAATATGATGGCAACAATTAAGAAAAATACAATTTATACTAATGTTGCCTTAAAAGAAGATTTGACAGTTTGGTGGGAGAGTGCTGATGGCCCAGTGCCACACGAGGCTATTGATTGGATGGGAAGGCCTTGGAAACCCGGTCTTTTTGATGATAATGGAGACGTGATTAAAGCAGCGCATCCGAACAGTCGTTTTACTACTCCGGCAATGCAATGTCCGACGATTTCATTTAGATTGGAACATCACCATGGAGTACCGATTTCAGCAATAATTTTTGGTGCACGCAGGGCGCATTTAACGCCTCTAGTTTACGAAGCTTTTAATTGGCAACACGGTGTTTATGTGGGCGCGACTATGGCCTCAGAGCGCACTGCTGCGCAATTTGGAAAAATCGGTGAGGTGCGTCGCGATCCCATGGCTATGTTTCCTTTTTGCGGTTACAATATGGCAGATTATTTCAGCCATTGGTTAGGGTTGGGAGATAGAATGGCCAAGGCACCAAGAATTTTTAATGTTAACTGGTTTCGCGTTGATGAAAATGGTAAATTTATCTGGCCGGGATTCGGAGAAAATATAAGGATTTTAGAATGGATTCTAGCCAGATGCAGCGGAAAAATAGGTGCTATAAAAACTCCTATTGGCTATATTCCTAAATTAACTGATATTGATTTAAATGGTTTAAGTACAAGTAAGCATGATTTAGAAAAATTATTTAAAATAGATAAAAGTGAATGGCAACAAGAATTAAAAAGTCAGAAGGAATTTTTCCTGAAATTTAAAAAACGAATGCCGAAAAATATCTGGAGAGAATATTATGATTTGGCAAAGCGTTTTGGCCTGATGAAAAAAGACTTAGAATAAAGATGATGAAGCCAATTTTAAAAACAGATTTTTCTGATTTAAAATTATTTCGCCGCGGTAAAGTTAGAGATGTTTATGATTTAGGTGATAGGCTTTTAATAGTTTCTACCGATAGAATCTCTTGTTTTGATGTAGTTTTACAAGATGCGATTCCTTACAAAGGACAAGTCCTAACGCAGATTTCATTTTTTTGGTTTAATCTTATTAAGGATATCGTCAATAATCACTTTATCGCTAGTAATATCAAAGATTTTCCAAAAGAGTTACAGAGATATAAAGATATTTTAGAGAATCGCTCAATGCTGGTTATAAAATCAAAACCATTACCCGTGGAGTGTATTGTTAGGGGATATTTATCGGGTTCTGGCTGGAAAGAATATCAAAAAACACAAAGTATTTGCGGAATAAAATTACCAATGGGGTTAAAAGAATCAGATAAATTACCACAAGCCATATTCAGTCCTTCAACAAAAGAAGATATAGGGCATGATATAAATGTAAGCCAAGAGCACGTAGAAAAAATGATTGGCCGTGACTTAACAGAAAAAATAAAAAATTTAAG
>JBFMBJ010000031.1:0-10610 GCA_040755235.1 Candidatus Omnitrophota bacterium | reverse complement strand
ATTTTTATTAGATTTAAAAACAAATCAATATCATTTACAAGCCAGCCGCGATAGAGGAAGGACAAAACAAGATTTAACTTTTGATGAAAATTCTCCTCTAGTTTTATATTTAAAATTAGAAAGAAGGCCTCTGGTTAATGAAGAAATCAAACAAAATATCGAACAAAATTATAGTCAACAAGCACAAGAATTACGTTCGGAAATGGAAAAATTATCAGCTAGTGTGATTATTCCAAGTTTTATCGAAGATAAATTGATTGGGTTTTTGGTATTGGGTGAGAAATTATCCGGGAAAATTTATACTTCAGATGATTTAATCGTTTTTTCTGTTTTGGCAAATCAAGCGGCATTAGCCATTGAAAATGCAATGTTTTTTAAAGAAGCAAGGGAATTTCAAGGACGTATTGCACAGGCAGAAAAAATGGCTACTATCGGAACCATGGCTAACGGCCTTTCACACCAAATTAATAACCGCTTGCATGCAATTTCTATGATTACAGGAGATACTTATGATTTATTAAAATATATTGATGTAGCTAGCTGTTCGGACGGAGTAAAGGAATCCTTAGAACAGATAAAGCATGCCTTGGAGCGTACCAAAGAAAATATCCGCTTGGGCCGTGAAATTGTGCAGGGAATCTTAAAATATTCAAGGCCGAACCAAGAAGGATTAGAGATGCTTAGCTTGGATACGATTTTTGATAATGCAATAAATATGGCACAATACAAAGTGAAATTAGATGAATTTGATTTCCAAAGGAATTATTCCAAAGATCTACCAAAAATTAAAGGAAACTTAGGACAATTACAGGAAGTATTTTTTAATATGATTGATAATGCTTTTTATGCAATCTGTGAAAGAAAAGAACTTCTAAAAGAAGAAGGTTATCGAGGGAAAATATCTGTATCTGCAGAATTACACGATAAATTTGTGCGCATTAAGGTAGAAGATAATGGCATTGGCGTAAAAGACGAAGATTTTCTAAAACTTTTTACGCCATTTTTTACGACTAAGGCCTCCAGTAAAGGCGGTTCAGGCCTCGGGCTTTACGTTATCAAGCAAATTGTAGAACAAAATCATAAAGGAAAAATTCATATGGAGTCGACTTATAGAGAAGGGACAACGTTTTTTATAGAGTTACCTATAGCAACGTAGAGTGTAAAGCGCAAAGCGAAAAGTTAAAATTTAAAACATAGATTTAAAATGCAAGACCAAAAACAAAAAATTGATTCTAAAAGAAGAACATATGATTTTGCACTCAAGATAATAGGATTTATTGACAAGTTACCACGCGATATCTCTAGCCAAATTATAGCAAAACAGTTATTGAGAGCAGCTACTTCTATTGGTGCTAATATAATTGAAGCGCAAGCCAGTCCTTCCAGGAAAGATTTTACAAATTTTTTTAACTATTCTTTAAAATCCGCTAACGAGACGAAGTATTGGCTTAATCTTTTAAAAGATACAAACAAAATTGATAAAGAGACGATAGAAATTTTAATTAAAGAAGTGGATGAAATTGCTAATATTCTAGGTTCTAGCATTTTGACTTTAAAAGGAAAAAGAAATTTTTAAACTTTAAATTTTAATTTTGAGTTTTTCGTTTTGCATTTTACACTATAATCAGGAGGTTTTTGATGACTAAGATTTTGATTGTTGATGATGAAGAAGATGTGAGGGAGTTTGCGGCGAATTTTTTTAGGCGGAAAAAAATACAAGTTATTACTGCTGGAAGTGGTGAAGAAGCGATTAAATTAGTAAACACCGAAAAACCGCAAATTATACTTTTAGATATTAAAATGAAAGGAATGGATGGGATTGAAACGCTTAAGCGCATAAAAGGAATTGATAAAAACATTAAAGCAATTATGGTGACTGGAAAAAATCCCGAAGAAGAAGATGCATTTAAGCGCTGTCAACAAATAGGAGCAGAAAATTATGTGCATAAACCTTTAGAACTTGATGAATTGGAGGAAGTGGTGATGAACCTTATAGTAAAAATAGAAAACTAGCCCCGCCCTTCCTAAAAAATGTGGCATTACGTATATTTATTAAGTAGTAATAAAACTAAATGGATTTATATAGGCTGTACGAATAATTTGATAAAAAGAATAAAAGAGCACAAAGAAGGCAAAGTTTATTCAACCAGAAGAATGTTACCGGTAGAATTAATATATTATGAAGCATATTGGTCTAAAGATTGTGCATACAAAAGAGAAAAATCATTAAAAGTATTTGGAAGTGGTTTAGCAAAACTCAAATCCCGATTAGGCATTGATGCAAAAGGAAGGGCGGGGTGAAGTTGGTGGAAGGATTGTAATATGATAAATCCCAAATTCGAAATCAGAATAAAATGACTAATGACGAAATCATAATGACGAATAAATGTCCAAATAGTTAAAATGATAAATGTCTAATTACGATTTAGAAGAAAGAACTGCAAAATTCGGAGAGGATATTATTGAATTTGCAAAGAAAATTCCGCGTCATGCAGTAACTCTTCCTTTAATTAGCCAATTAGTAAGAGCAGGAACAAGCGTAGGAGCAAATTACTGCGAAGCTGACGATGCTTGTTCGAAGAAAGATTTTGTTAATAAGATTTATCTCTGTAAAAAAGAGTCACGCGAGAGCAAACACTGGTTACGTATGATTGCTAAGGCAGAAGAATCCATAAAAGACGGAACAAAAAAACTTTTGAATGAAGCTCAGGAATTAAATTTAATTTTCGCTTCTATAATTAATAAATGTAAAAGGAAGGATTGATTTTAGGTAATTTAGACAATTGAAAAATTAGTCATTCATTCGACATTCGTCATTGAATAATTCGGAATTATAGAAAGGGATTTAAGATGAAACTTAATTACAAAAAGGAATTGGAACAAGCAGCGAAATCCATGATTCTGATTCATGACCCCCAAGTCATGATGAAGATGATTGTGTGTACTATGATTCAGAAAATAGATGTGAAACATGCAGGTATTTTATTATATTCAAAAGAACGCGATACCTATATCTTGAATGTTTCCCGGGGAGAAAAAGGCCTAAAGATACCTGCTGGTTTTGCGCGCATGGACTCTGATAATGTTCTAATAAAATTTTTAAAAGAACGCAAAACCCTAACTATTTTTAAAGAAGATTGGTTAACTGCTGAATTAATAGAAAATACGCTTAATAAAAAAACTTTAGATAAAAAATTAAAAGAAACGCTAACAAGATTAATGCGTCAAATGGATATTCTTGGCGCAGAAGTTTGTATCCCGAGCTATTTTCAAGATGATTTATTGGGAGTTCTAATTTTAGGAAAAAAGAATTCAGGGAAAAAATTTATACAGGATGAATTAGAATTTTTTATCGCTCTTGCATCCGATGTATCAATGGCTATTCGTAATGCGCAGCTTTTTATAGAACTTCAGCAGGAATTAGAAAAAGAACATCATCTTTTTATGCATACGACTATTGCTCTGGTTGCTGCTATCGATGCCAAGGACCATTATACCCACGGCCATATTGCACGCGTAACAAATTATAGCCTTGCGATTTTAAATAAATTAAATCTTTCTAACAAAATAGATGTAGACGATAAATTTAAAGAAGATTTGCATATTGCCGCGTTACTTCATGATATAGGCAAAATCGGAATTCCGGAGAATATTTTAAATAAACAAGGTAAACTTAACGATGAAGAGAGAAAAAGAATCGAAGAGCATACCCTAATAGGAATAACAATCCTAGAGCCCATTAAAGAACTACACGGCCGTTGTATAGATGGCATTAAGTATCATCATGAAAAATTTGATGGTACAGGCTATCCCTTAAAATTAAAAGGCAAAGATATTCCTTTGACAGCTTCAATCATATCCGTTGCCGATACCTTTGATGCCATGACTACGGATCGGCCTTATCGTAAAGGCCTTAGTAAAGAAGAAGCCATTAAAGAGTTAGAAAATTGTAGCGGCAGGCAATTTGATTCAATGGTTGTTCAGGCAATGGTGGAACTGTGGAAAGAAGGAAAAATTTAGAAATTAATTCCTACGGAAAAGCTTCCGGCTATTTCATCGATGAAGTGATGTTCAAAGTTAAGTTTTAGTTTATCAGTGAGCCAATAATCAAAACCAACGATTAAACCAAGATTGTCCTCAGATTTAAATCTTTTACGATTACTATCATCAATCCAACGGATAACATCATAGGTACCAGCTTTAAATCCAAAATACGGAACAAATTTATTTAATTTTATCGAGGCAAGTGTTGAGCCAAACCATTCATCAACAATAATTGTATATTTTCCAGCTGGTGTAGATGCGCCTTTGGGATGAACGCTGATGTGTTGAAAGGCAGTGGTGATTTTTAAAAATTTATTTTTACTTTCAAATAGCTTAATTCTGAACCCATAGGCACCAGCAAAATTGTTACGAAATTTTAAATCACCAACAGCGCTATCTTTATAAGTTACGCTTCCTGCGCCTGCTTTTAAATCAATACTTAGCCAATCAAATATTCCATAAGAAAGCATTAGGAATTTATCGGAATTTTTTATGCGGCCGTTATTGTTTTTTAAATCGCGTTCTACGATGATATTGTATTCCAACCCGGTAAAGAAACCGTGCTTTTTAGGCATATCCGTGCCATAAGATGGGGTAGCCCAGAGATTAGAAGATAAAATAAGAAATGTTATGAGCGAAATAAAAATTAAATATTTTATTTTCATAAATAATATTTTAGCATAAAAAATACTTTTGACAAGGAGGAGTTTTGATGGGTCCTGTTGTGTCTTGTTTCTTGCAGGGACGCTCGTTTTGCCCCAGCGTGGTAAAACTTCGCTCGGGTCGGCTTGCGTCGCTCTCCCCGCTGCTTCGTTTTGCTTACGCAATACGAAGCAAAACGACGGGGATCCATGCCCGCTCCTTACCTCCACGCCCTGTTCGAAATCAAGCCACACCACCCGTGATTAAACAAGAAGAATAGATCAAAATTACTTTTTATAAATCTTTCTATTTTTTTTATTCAGGGATAATTTTTTCACGTCAAAGATCTTTCGTGCTTCGGTGGCTGTGGAACTCATTCGTCGGCTTCGCCAGGACGAATTCAAACATCCTCGCCACCCAGCACTAATTTTACAAAAGCAAATTAGTGCTGGGTTTCCGAAACACTCAAGCATGCTTTGACTAAAATTATCATTCATAAAAAATAGCTAGATTTATTATGTTTAGTGCACATATTCATTGCTTTTTCGATTAATTTAGCATAAAATAAAAATAATATGACTGTGCAAATTGATAATAAAGACCTAAAAAATTTCTACGATAATATTTATGCTCAAGGCGATATCCGTGATAATGATAAGCTATATCGCTGGATAATTAATTTATTAAAGCCCGTTAAAGGCAAAAGCTTGTTAGATGTTTCTTGTGGCGGAGGATGGCTTTTAAAAGAGGCATCTCGTAGAAATTTAGTTTCTTTTGGTTTTGATATTTCGAGTTTTGCTGTAGAAAATTCCAAAAATAATTCACCAAATTCAGGTGTCTTTGTTGCTAATGGCGAGAGAATTCCTTTTAAAGATAGTTATTTTGATTATCTAACTTGTTTAGGAAGCTTGGAGCATTTTATTCATCCCGAGGCCGGAGTACAAGAGATAAAGCGTGTTTTAAAAAATGACGGTAAGGCAATAATTATCTTGCCAAATAAATATCCCTTAGAAGATATTTTAAAAATCTACAGAGGCAAGAACTTACATGAACCGTGGCAGATTTTGGAGCGCGCAGAAACTAAAGATGATTGGAAAGCTTTTTTAGAACAAAATGGCCTAGTGGTTTTAAAAACATATCGGTATAATAAATATCCAGAGTTTTTTCAGAGAAATACTCTAAAAATAAAATCCATTCGTAAGTTTTTCAAAACATTTTTCCTGTATCATTTTTCCCCTCTTAGTTTTAGTCAACAATTTGTGTTTATTTGTAAGAAAGTATAAAAAATTTGATTAGCATAAATTATGACTTTATTCCACCAGAGTCATTTCGTATATTAATTTAAAGAAAATTAGTTGATTTTTATTCAGATTTCTTTTAATATAAAATTAGGGTGGGGTTTAATTCGCACAGTGACTTATGTTCACTTCGTTTCATAAGGTCACGTGCTCATTCAAGGAGGTGGAGAATGTTTTTTGGTAAAGTAAGAATATTTTTAATTTTAGTTATAGGTTTAATGTTGGTTTTACCTGTTTTTGCAGCAGAACAAACTCAAGGCGTAAAACAAATTGTTATGCGTGAAGGGACGGTTACTTCCATAAAGGGTGTTGCAATGCTTAAAAAGAAAGGCAATCTAAATTGGGAAGAATTAAAGCAAGGGACGATGCTTTCACAAGGAGACAGAATTAAGACTTCTTCTGGTTCAGAATTAGAATTGAGCCTAGATGGAAAAGAACAATCTGCATTAATTAAGGTACGAGAGTTAAGCGAAATTGGTTTCGTTACTTTAGCAAAAGATAAATTGAATGATCGGGAAAAAACTTTATTGGAGTTGGCTTCCGGCGAAATTTTAATCAAAGCAAAAAAATTACAAAAAGGTTCAGACTTTGAGGTAAAAACACCGACATCTATTGTAGGTGTAAGAGGAACGGTTTTTTCAGTAAGAGTACGCTCGCTTAAATAATTTTTTATTTTAACTGTGTTTAAATCGAGATTTTTAGATAAACGCACCCAAGAGAAACCCTCAAGAAAATATTATTTAGTAAGGTTTCTCTTGGGTTTTTTTGTTAGTTTAATAGTTTTTGCTTTATTTCAGACAAAGCAATTTTGGCGCTGGGAATTGATGAGTTTTGATTTTCGTTTTGAATTGCGTAAAGACGCAATACAGGATAAAAATATTGTTTTAATTGAAGTAGCCGATGATAGCATTGCCAAAGTTGGCCGCTGGCCATGGGATCGTAACTGGCATGCAGTTCTTGTTGATATTCTTTCTAAATATAAAGCAAAGATAATTGCTTTCGATGTAATTTTTAGCGAGCCAAGCCAAGATAATATTGATGATGAAGCTTTTGGCGTTGCAATTAAAAAGGCAGGCAATGTCTTTTTACCGATTTCTTTTACTATGCAAACCGATAAAATAGACATTAGCGAGAAACTTATTCCCATTGAACCATTCGCCAAATACATAAAAGGCATGGGTTTTATAAATGTTTTACCGGATGAAGATGGGGTCTTACGCAAGGCCAATTTATTTTTTAGAGAAAACAACAAAATCTGGTGGCATTTAGGTTTTGAGATAGCGCGTTCTTATTTAGAGGTAAGCCCAAATGAAATTGAGGTTGAGGAAGGTAAGTTTGTTAAAGTGCATACTAAAAACGGCGAGATTAAAATTCCTTTAGATAAACAAAATCGTATCGTTGTTAATTGGCCAGGACACTGGGAAGATACTTATAAACATTATTCTTTTGTTGAGATAATCGAATCTTACAACGATATTTTAGAGGGAAAGATTCCGAAAATAGATTTAAACGAATTGAAGGATAAAATTTGTATTATTGGAATAACCGCAATAGGGCTTTATGATATAAAGCCTATTGCGTATCAACCGCTTTATCCTGCTGTAGGTACAAATGCTACCATTATAAATAGTATTTTAACAAATAACTTTATTAGGGAACTACCTGATTCGATAACTATTTGGGCAATATTTATTTTAGGGATTATGGTAAGTTTTTTTATTTCTATGCGCAGGGTCTTACGAGGAGTCTTAACCACGATACTTTTGGGTGTGTTTTGGTGGTTTTTAGGTTGGTATTTATTTAGTTTTAAAGGAATATGGCTAAATCTTGTTTATCCTACCCTGGCTATTTTGGGGACAACAAGTTGTGTATCTATTTATGATCAGATAATCTTAAGTATTGATAAGGCTAGGCTCTTTAAAGCTTCAACCATAGATGGTTTAACAGGGCTTTATAACATTACTTACTTTAATCTACTACTAGAAACTGAAATATCCGCCTTAAAATTAGGTAAAATAGGCGTAATTTCTGTTATTATGGCAGATATAGATCATTTTAAAAACATAAATGACACTTATGGCCATCAAGCAGGAGACTATATATTAAAGGAGATAGCCAACATTTTTAAGTCTAATTGTCGTATTACAGATATTGTTGCTCGTTATGGAGGTGAGGAAATTATTATTTTGTTACGAGAAGCGAATAAAAAAGATGCCTTGAATATAGCGGAAAAGCTAAGGATGTTAGTAGAAAAGAACTGTTTTAAAATAACCAATAAACAGTGTCCAGCTAATGTAACAGTGAGTTTTGGTGTAGCTAGTTATAAAACCTCTGAATCTAAGCAAGAGCTGATAAGTCGTGCAGACCAAGGCCTTTATCAAGCCAAGAATAAAGGAAGAAACAGAGTTGAAACAACAGAGTAAAACCTCACCGCACAATCATTTTATAATATTATTACTTAAACTTCATTAAACTTACTTTAGAGAATTTAACCGCACAAATTTTAAGACTCAATTTCTACTTTTCTAGACGGAATCTTAGCCAAAAGTAAGTTTAAGTAAAAAAAAGTAAAAAAATCCTTGACAAAATAATTTCGTTATGCTTTAATATGAATCGTTATAAAACTATTTGAGCATGAGTAGACTATTAAACATAGACGAATTAGCAAATTATCTTAGGTTACGTAAGCAGACTATCTATAACTGGCTGCACGAAGGTAGAATTTCCGGGATAAAGGTTGGCGGTGTTTGGCGTTTTGAGAAAAAAGAAGTAGATGCTTGGTTAAAAAGTAGACGCCAGAAACAAAGACCAGTTGAGACAGCAGAGAAAGGTTGATTATGGATCCTAAAAAGAATTTAGGAATATATTTTGGCCAAAAAAATATAAGCCTTGTAGAAGCAGATGGTACCAAGGTTATTAATCAAGCCCAGTTTTCAATCCAAGAGGCTACAAAGCCAGTTCAGGCTACTGAAGAACTTTCCCCAGAAATAGGCTTAATCGCTAATTTCCAAAAATCAATCCGTGAAAATAAAATTGAAACCAAAGATGTAATTTTGTCGTTGTCAAGCCGCGATGTCTTAATCCGCGCATTTGATCTTCCTTTGATGCCAAAGCAAGAGTTGGCTCAGGCAGTTCTTTTTGAAGCTAAAAAATATATTCCGTTTAAAACCGAAGAACTAATTTTTGATTATCAGACCAGATTCAATAAAGTTACCAAGCGCCAAGAGATTCTTTTTGTTGCTATTAAGAAAGAAATCGTTGATAAATACAACAATCTTATAAAAGAATTAAACCTAAAAGAAAATGCGCTTGAGCCATCAATCTTGGGAATTTTAAGAATTTTAAAATCATCTAAAAATTTTGACCCAAAAATTTCTTTCGCAGTCATAGATTTAAGCGATGACGAGACGAATTTAATTATTGTAGATAAAGGTTTCCCTTGTTTTAGCAGAGAATTAAAAGTTAGCTTATCAGGGGCAATGGTTGAAAAAGAAAAATCAGAAATGACCACCTTTCTTCTAAAATTCGCTAACGAAATACGTATCTCCTTAGATTATTATCGCCGGCAGTTTAGCGGAAGAACCGTAGAGAAGCTTTTGATTATCAGCGATGAAAATTTACGTGCCTGGATACCAGATTTGGCTAAAGAATTGGGATTGAGTATAGATCTTTTAACTGCTGATCAAGTTGCACCTTCTAGGAATTTAGGTTTAGCTAGGGCTTATGCTGCGGCAGTAAAAGATAAAATTTCCATGGAATATTCTGTAAATCTTTTATTAAAGAAAGCAATGCGAGCAGAAATAACTGCACAGGCAGTGGTAGTACAAAAGCCAATCTCTAGGGCTCAAGTTACTCGAGTAGTAATTCTTTGTTTATTCGTAATTGGTGGAGTTTATTTCTTAAGTTCAAAACCAGTAAGTAATTTAAACGCTCAACTCCAACAATTAAAGTCTGTTGTTACGGATGTAAATAAAGAATGGCTTTCCCTGGATTCTAATAGCCTAAATGCCTTAAAAGTAAAATATATGGATACAATTGCAAGCATAGAAAAGGCCACAGAGAAAAAGGCTTCCTTGACCAAGCGTTGGGATGCTTTGGCACGCAGTATTGTGCAGGGTATGTGGTTATCTGATATTTATTTTGAAGAAAGAAGCGGTGTTTCTAGTTTAACAATAAAGGGTTTTGTGTATTTAAATGATACAGCAGAAGAGTTAAAAGCAATTAATAAATTCGTGACTGACTTAAAAGCAAATAAAAAATTTATGCAGAATTTTAAAGACATCGCTTTAGTTCTTGTGCGTCAAGTAAATCAAGGAGATTACCAGGTAACAAGTTTTCAGATTTCCTGTAAGTAAATTTAAAATCCGCCGATTTTTTGGCGCAAAAAGGATAACTATGGAAATAAAAACTCTTTTAAAAAGAAAAGACATCCTAATCATAATTGTTTTGTTAGTTTTAACTTTTATTATATCTAAAAATGTCTTTCAGAAAAAAATGAATGAAGCAAATACTGCAAGAGAAGCGATTCGCGAACAGGAAAAGGTAAACGGAATCTTGGCAGAGATGAAGGTTATTGAAAAAAAATCTAACGATTTAAAAAAGAAATTTCCTCAACAAGAAACAAAT
>JBFMBJ010000030.1:0-10915 GCA_040755235.1 Candidatus Omnitrophota bacterium | reverse complement strand
AGGAATGCCTACAACTGTAGTTTTAGGATTTACATTTTTTGTTACTACTGCCCCTGCGCCAATAACGCTGGCTTTACCGATTTTCACAGGCGCAACCAAAACCGCATCAGACCCTACAAAAGCATTGTCTCCTATAACTGTTTTATTTTTATTTTTACCGTCGAAATTAGCCACAACCATACCTGCGCCCAAATTAACATTTTTGCCAATAGAAGTATCTCCTAAATAACCAAAATGCTTCATCAGGGTTCCTGCGCCGATATTGGTGCGGACCGCTTCAACGAAATTCCCAAATATTACATTATCTTCTATTTTTGTGCCGGATCGCAGATGACAAAAAGGACCGATCTGACAGTACTTGCCAATTTTAACATCTTTTTCAATAATTGTAAAGGGATAAATTACCGTAGAACCCAAAATACTTGCACCTTCATCGATATAGGTTGTTTGGGGATCGATAATCCTTACCCCTTCTTCGATAAATCTATCCATAATCTTAAAACGCATTAAATTGCAAGCGTTAACTAAATCTTTTTGAGAATTTATGCCTAAGATTTCATTGGGATTTTCTGCTTCAAGCGATTCTGTTTTTAATGAATTCTCGTAAAATAATTTTATAATATCCGTAAGATAAAATTCTTTCTTTGCATTATCCGCTTTAATTTTAGAAATAAACTTAGCTAAAGAGTTAACCTTAAAACAAAATATTCCTGTGTTTATCTCTTTTATCTCTCGCTCTAGAGACGTGGCATCTTTTTCTTCTATAATTTCTTTAATCCTAGAAAAATTATCTCGAATGATTCTACCATAACCAAAAGGATTATCTAATCTTACCGTTAAAATAGTTGCCTGGCTATCGGAATCTCGGTGGCATTTTAAAAGATTTTTTAAAGTTTTAGTTTCTAATAATGGAATATCTGCATATAACACCAATAAATCTGCAGATTTATCAACTCTTGGTAGTACTTTTTTAATAGCATCAGCTGTGCCAAGAGGTTTATTTTGCAACACAACATTTATACCTTTATCTAAAGCTTTCTTAACGGCTTCGGATTTATGACCCAAAACAACTATAATTTTATTTGGTCTTAGGCTTTTTGCTAAATCCAATGACCAATTGATAAGTGGCTTACCGCAAACAGAATGCAATACCTTTGGCAATTCTGATTTCATCCGCACGCCTTGCCCAGCCGCTAAAATCACTATTACTAGTTTTCTTTTCATTGTATTTTTATCATTTTTATAGTTGCCCGGTGAGGACTCCGGTCTGCGACCTAGAACCTGTCGCTCATTATTCATTCGCTCCCCATAGGGGCTTTGCCCCTCTGGTGTCCCGACTTAACGTCGGGCCTTCATCACCCTAAAAACATGAGGAAAAATTTTCCTCATACTCCTTTTAGGTTCTCGTCCTTTTTATTTTTTAGTTGCCCGGTGAGGACTCGAACCTCAACAGTCAGACCCAAATTCTGATGTGCTACCAATTACACTACCGGGCAGAAAATTAATAAAATGATTATTCCTTAGATTTTCCCCACTATAATACTTTAGCAACTTCGTTAATTTTTGTGGCAAAAATAGGCATAATCATAACTATATTTTTTAATAAGTTGCGGTCTTCTGTCCTTTATTCTTCTCTAACTCAAAAGCATCCAAAACCTTTTTCTGTAGATATTCGCGAAAAGATTGTGTTATCGGATGAGCGATATCTTTATGCCCGGATTGTTCATTACTAGTGGTGGTGGCAGTTAAAGGAGCTACTTGCACAGGTAATTGGGCTGCGCATTGATTACAATATTTACTACGCGCTTCATTTTTAAAACCACATTTTATACAAGGCTGTTTAATTTTACGTGAAGGCATAGCAATAAATAAGCCAGTTTTCCCCTGAATCACTTTAATGTTTCTTACCACAAATGCATTATCAAAAGTTACGGATGCGTATGCTTTTAATTTTTTATCTGGACTATCTTTCAAAAGAATTTTTGTTTCTGTAATCTCCATTGAGTAACCCTCCTTGAAAAAGAAAAATTAATATGTTTCTACTAAGTAAATCCTGCCTATGGTATTCTTATCCAGCTTGTTAAATAAGCTTATTGCCTCCTTTCTTGCTTTAATAATAGCAAAAATAGCTGGACCCTTGCCAGACATCAATACAAAATCTAGACCTAAGTCTTCTAATCTTGTTTTAGCCCTCTGGACTATAGGATACGCCTTCAAAGTTACTTTTTCTAACTCATTATATATAATATTTTTAGAGAGCGAAAAGTCTTTATTTTTCAATATGTAACTTAAAATTTTAGCATCTTGTCCTCTTTTTGTCAATTTTAAACTTAATTGGTCAAATTTAGCATAAATATCTCTTGCATAAATCTTTATCTTAGGAATTATTAAAATATGAATTAGTTTTTTCTTTCTCTTTAGAGAAATAATCTTATCTCCGCGATTTAGACCTATAGCAAACCTTGTCTTTGTGATAAAAAAGGCTACATCTGCGCCTAATCTTTGTGCATATTTCAATAATTGTTTTTGGGTTAGCCCTAACTTCCAGAGGCGATTTAGACCCAAGAGGGTACTTGCCGCATTACTTGAACCACCACCTAAGCCACTAGCAACGGGAATATTTTTTTCTATAAAAATATTTACACCTTGTTTAATATGATATTTATTTTTTAAAGATTGGGCTGCTTGAAAAACAAGATTTCTTTTGTCTAGAGGAAGGTCTTTTTGGTTAGAAGAAATATGGATTTTACCGTCGGCTGAAAGTTTAAAAATAATCTTGTCACAAAGATTAATACGCTCAAAGATTGTTACAATCTTATGAAACCCCTTGGGGAGTTTTCCGATGACTTTAAGATAGAGGTTTAATTTTGCAGGAGAAGCTACTTTTAGTTCTTTCACAACAAAAATTAAAGAATTTTCCTGGCTGTTTTACAGATATCTTCTGGTGTTAGATTATATTCTTTTAAAAGTTCTTCCGGATCTCCGGATTGGCCAAATCTATCTTTTATTCCCACGCGTAAAACTCGGGTAGGATAATTTTCTGCAACTATCTCATCAATTGCACTAGCTAGGCCTCCGACAACTGTATGCTCTTCGCAAACCACAATACCTTTTGTATTTTTAGCAGAATCTAAAACAACTTCTTTATCGATTGGTTTTATAGTATGCATATTTACTACACGCACAGAAAGATTATCTTTTTCTAAAAGACTAGCTGCCTGCAGAGCAAAATTTACCATAATTCCACAAGCAAATAAGGTTATGTCTTTTCCTTCTCTTAAAACTTTTGCCTTACCTATCTTAAAAGGAATATTTTTATTTAAATCTAAGGTGGGAACTTTTGGCCTGCCTAAACGCACATAAAAAGGTCCAGGTTCTTTATAACAAGCCAGGATTGCCTCTTTTGTTTCCGGCCCATCGCAAGGAACTATAATCTTCATCGTCGGTATAACTCGCATCAAAGCAATATCCTCAATGGCCTGATGACTTGCTCCATCTGGACCAACTGAAACCCCTGCATGCGTGGCTACAATTTTTACATCAAGCTTACTATAAGAAATACTATTTCTTACTTGATCCCAGGCTCGGCCCGTGGCAAAGATTGCAAAAGTAGAACAAAAAACAATTTTTTTGCAACTCGCAATACCTGCACTTGTTGCCATCATATTTTGTTCAGCCACCCCAAAATTAAAAAATCTATCCGGAAATTCTTTTGCAAATAAAGAAGTTCTGGTAGAACTAGATAAATCTGAATCTAAGACTACCACATTCTTATCTTGACGGCCTAATTCAACCAAGGTTTGGCCGTAAACATCTCTTTGATATAATGCTTCGCTCATAAATAAATTATCCTAATTCCTTTAATGCCTGCTCTGTTTCTTCTTTTGTTGGAGAACGCCCATGAAAATCTACCACGTTTTCCATAAAAGATACTCCCTTTCCTTTTATGGTATGCGCTATAATTATTGTGGGCTTTCCTTTAAAATTCACTGCTTTGTTGAAAGCCTCTAAAATTTCTTTTATATTGTGTCCATTAATTTCAATAGTATTCCAACCAAAAGCATGCCATTTATCAAGTATCGGTTCTAAATTCATTATATCTTTTGTCTTTCCATCGATTTGATATCCATTATAATCTAGAATCGCACAAATGTTATCGCATTTATAGTGGCTGGCAGCCATTGCTGCTTCCCAAACATTTCCTTCTTGAATTTCTCCATCACCCATTAAAACATAAACACGGGAATTTCTCTTATCCATCTTCAAGGCTAGACTCATACCCACTGCAATAGATAAACCCTGTCCCAGTGAACCGCTGGCTACTTCTATTCCCGGCGTACGTCGATCAGGATGGCCTTGTAAAATTGAACCCAATTTTCTTAGTGTCCAGAGTTCGTCTTTTGAAAAATATCCGGTCTCAGCTAAAATCGCATATAAAAGCGGGCAACAATGCCCTTTAGAAAGATGAAATCTATCTCGACTAGCCCAGTTAGGATCTTTAGGATTATAACGTAAAAATGGTTTAGCTTCTGAAGAATTGCCAAAAAATAAAGTAGTTATTAAATCTGTACTGGAGAGACTTCCACCTGGATGCCCAGAGCCAGCCTTGGCCAACATCTGCACAATAAGCTTACGGATATCCTTTGCTTTTGATTCTAATTTTTTAATGTCAACTTCCGTGTAATTCATCTAATATTTTTTATTTTTTCTTTGATGCTTTTTTGTTCCGGATTAAGTTCTAATGATCTCTGCCACATCTGTTTTGCTTTTTCAGGCATATTCTTTTTTAAATACGTATCCCCTAAATGATCATAGATAACCGGATCCGTTAAATTATCTAAGGCTTTCTGTAAATAAGTAATCGCCAAATCCAGATTTTGTTTTTTAAAATAAACCCAGCCTAAAGAATCTAAGTAAGCAGCGTTATCAGGATCGATTTCCAAGGCCTTCTTAATCAAAATCTCTGCTTCATCTAGATTTTTATTTTCTTGGGCATAAAGATAACCCAAAGAATTAAGCGCATCTGGATAATCCGGAAAAATCTCTAAAGTCTTTTTAAACTCTTTTATTGCTATATCCGGCATTTTTTTCTCTTGATATAAAGAGCCTAATATAAAATGATAACGCTCGTGAGGTGAAATTTCTAAAATAAGTTTATAAGTTGCAATTGCATCGTCTATCTTTTTCTCTTGGTAATAAATCTGCCCGAGGCTATCTAAAACCTCTACATTCTTGGGGTCCTTTTGGGAGGCTTTTTTTAAGAGTTCTTCGTAAATTTTTGCTGCTTCCTTTAATTCATTAACACAAGTATGAAGCATCGCCAGAATTATCTGTGCTTCAGCAAATTCATGGTCAATTCCAACTATTAATTTAAATTCTTCTATCGCCTCTCTAAGCCGATTTAATTTTATATAATCTATGCCTAATCTTAAGTGAATATCTATGCTTTTATAATCAAACTCGGCGGCCTGCTTATATTCTTTAATTGCTTCCTTTATATTCGACAGGCGATCATGCATTACGCCCATTATATAATGGGCGTAAGCAGAAGAACTTTTTTGCGATTTAGTAGCTGTGAAAGAGGCTTTTATCGAAACTAATCCTAAAAAGAAAAAACAAACCAAAAGAAAGCCTATCTTTTTCAAAGCCTATCATCCCCAATCGCGCTTCTTTAAATGTCGGAGTTTCTTACGCATTTTTTTTCTTTTATGCGTACGAATCCTACGAAGTTTTCTTTTTCTGCCGCAAGGCATACTCTCACTCCTTTCGTCGTTCGAGAGTTTACAGATTACAGATTACAGAAAAAATCTGTTCTCTGTGCTCTGTTTTCTGTTTACTATCAATATATCAACTTATTTAACGGATATTCAATTATCCCTTGTGCGCCTACAAGTTTTAATTTAGGAATTAAATCTCGTACCACTTTTTCATCGATTATAGTTTCAACTGCAAACCAACCATCTTCTGCAATACCAGAAACTGTTGGCCTTTTTAAAGCTGGCAAAAGGCTTATTACTCTTTCAATATTTTTTTTGGCCACATTCATCTTTATGCCTACTTTTTCTTCAGCAGCAATAGCACCCTTGAGGAGCAAAATGATGCTCTCCATTTTCCTTCTCTTCCAAGAATCACTGTAAGCCTTTTTATTAGCGATAAATTGTGTAGTAGAGGTACAAATCGTTGCTATTTCTTTTAATTTATTTGCTTTTAAGGAGCGGCCTGTCTCGGTTAACTCGACAATTGCATCAACAAGTCCACTTACTACCTTGGCCTCAGTTGCACCCCAGCTAAATTCTACTCGGACCTTAACTTTATTTTTTTTAAAAAAACTTTTTGTCACATTTACAAGCTCGGTAGCAATAAGCTTTCCACCAAGACCTTTGATATTTTTAATTTTAGAACTCTCTGGAACTGCTAAGACCCAACGCACCGGGCTAAGGCTTTGCTTAGCATAGGTTAACTCACTTACCTTTATAACTTTAGAATTATTCTCTAAAACCCAATCGTTGCCGGTAATCCCGCAATCAAGAACTTGGTCCTCTACATAACGCGACATCTCTTGCGCACGTAAAAGTACCGGCTCAATCTCAAGATCATTAAGCGACGGAAAATAAGATCTTTCGCCAACGCTTAAATTAAAACCTGCCTTGCGAAATATTTTAAAAGTACTCTCCTGCAGGCTTCCTTTTGGTAGCCCTAATTTTAGAATTTTATTTGGAGTTTTCATATGATCCTTTTTTTACAATTTTAGTGAGTAGCTGTTTCTGTTTTGGCCGAGAATAAATCTTGGCACTTTCTTTAATTCTTGTCTTGGGATTAAAACCCCAAGTTTTTCTTATCTTTATCTTTTTATTTACCACGAATTTTTATTATACCTTCAGAACTTTTTTTTGTAAAGAAAAATAGTTTGTAATAATCATTAAATCTAAAGTATAATAAGTGAAGTCATAATTTATGAAGCGCAAGCGTTCATAAATTATTTGACTGAACTTACCCCCAACGTTTTGTTTCGCTTTGCGAAAGCAAAACGAAACAGTGGGGGTTAAATTCACCCCTATACTTTCTTGTGAAAGCAAGAATAGGGACTCATTTAAGGAGGACTCAATGCTTAAGCAATTACGCAAAAAACAAACTGCTAAAAAAATATTTCTACTCTTGGCGATTATTATTATTCCGGCTTTTGTCTTATGGGGAGCCAGTTCTTCAATGCGTTCCGGTAAAGAAATTAATTATGCCGGAAAACTGTTCGGTAAAAAAGTTTCTTTACAGGATTATATTGATAGCCATGAAGCAATTATCTTACAAGGCAGAATGCGCTTTGGAGATGAATTTAATAAAATTCAGCAGGAGATTGATATCAACAAGCAAACTTGGGTTAGATTAATTTTACTTAAAGAAACCGAAAGACAAAAAATTAAAATAAGCGATAAAGAGCTTGTTGGGGCTATACAAGGGATGCCGTTTTTCCAAAAGCAAGGGCACTTCGATAAAAAACTTTATCAGACAATTTTAAATTATCATTTTCATATTCAAGAACGTGATTTCGAAGAAAAAATGCGCCAGAGTTTAATGATTACAAAATTATTTGATAAAGTTACTAAAGATATTTTGGTCGCAAATAGCGAAACAGAAGAAGAAATTAAAAAATTAAATAAGCCAGAAAAGAAAATAAGCGCCGAGGAAAAAGATAAAATTTATAAAAATTTATTGGAAGAAAAAAGACAAGTTGCCTTTAGGAAGTTTTTGCAAGAATTGTTCGACAGGGCAAATTTGGAAGATAAAATTTCGCAATATAAAAAAGAGGCAAAATAGTTTTTATTCTACCTTGATTGCCATTACTGGACACTGCTCAGCAATTTCCTGCATATTGTGTAACTTACAACCTTGATTTTTTATGTGGGCAATACCATCACTCTCTACTTTAAATACCTCAGGACAATTTTGTTCACACAAACCGCAACCTACACAGGTTGATGTATCTACGCTTACTTTTGCCATCAGAAATCCCTCCTTATTTTCTAAAATTACGGTTTCGTTGATGCTGTTGGCACTTTACACATAGATTTAAGATATGGTCTTGCTACCAATTGAGCGGTCAATAATACAAGAGATCCAATAATAATTATCCAACCAATGGCTAGGCCTATTTTTTTAGAAGCTTCGTCTGTTTCTTTCTTAGCCAGTACTAAAACAATATAACCTATTCCCAAAGGAACAAATATTATCACCAGTAACATACTTATCATTCCTAAAAACATAACATCCTCCTTTAAGAAATAATATTAAATTATTATGCTGAAGGGTTAACCTTTAAATTATATTTTTGAATATTATCACTAGCGATTTTTTGGATTTGCGCTAAAACCTCTTTTTGTGCTAAAAGATGCTTAAAACGACCCTGGGTTTTTAAGTATTCTTCAACGGGCTTAGGTTCTTGAAGTTGACGCACGCTAGTTAATTTACCAAATTCATATTCAAATAATGGATAAAGACCGGTTTCTACTGCTAATTTTGCAACTTCTAAGGTCTGATTTGGCTCATGGCGCCAACCCAAAGGGCAAGGAACATGTATCTGGATGTATTTGGGGCCTTTTAAGGAAAACGCCTTCTTAACCTTACGCTGAATATCTTGAGGATAGGCCACAGAACTGGTTGCTACATAAGCTATACCGTGAGCCAAAGCAATTTCTGGCATTGGTTTTTTAGGACGAGGATTGCCTATGGACTGCGTTCCCACAGGGCTTGTGGTTGTATTTGTTTCAAAAGGCGTTAAGCCACTACGTTGCACCCCTGTATTCATATACGCTTCGTTATCATAACAAACATATAAAATATCATGCCCTCTTTCAAGCATGCCGGATAAAGCTTGTAAGCCTATATCGGCAGTGCTTCCATCTCCACCTTGAGCGATTACATTGATATTATCTTTTTTACCTAAATATTTAAGCGCAGCTTCTACGCCTGAGGCAACCGCAGAAGCATTTTCAAATAAAGAATGAATCCAGGGAACATTCCAAGCTGTCTCTGGATATTTGGTAGAAAAAACTTCTAAACAGCCAGTATTATTTACCACAATTGTATTTGGGCCTGCAGCATCTATCACAAGACGTGCCGCAAGTGATTGACCGCATCCGGCGCAGGCAGTATGCCCGGCTTTAAATAAATGACTGCTATCCTCCATAAGACTCCTTTAACAATTCTGGCTTTAAATCAATAAATTCTAAGTTGACTTCTTTACCATTAAGTTTTCTTAAGATCTCTCGAATAGAATCTTGAGTTATATCCCTTCCTCCTAAACCAGCAATAAAGCTGCTGATTAATTTCGGAGATTTTTTCTTTGCAGCAAAAGCTGCTTTTACTTCACTAGCGATTGGTGCATATCCCCCAAGAGAAACTGCCTTATCTAAAACTGCTACCTTTGGGACATTTTTTAAAATTTCATAAATTCTCTCCGCAGGAAAAGGCCGATAAGAAATAAGGCGCAGGAGCCCAACTTTTTTCCCTTTTTTTCTAGCTTCATCAACTACTTCTTTAATCGTTCCACAAACAGAACCCATGGCAACAATTACCTTTTCTGCATCTTTAGTATAATATTCTTCAACTAAAAGATCTTTGTAGTCTCTTGCAAAATTAGTATTAAATTCATGGGATATTTTAGGAAGCATTTTTAATACATCTTTGAGGGTCTCTTGAAGGGCAAATCTTGTCTCCAAATAATAATCCGGATCTGCTAATAATCCCATGCTGATTGGCTCCGCCGGATCGAGTTTATAAAGTGGTTTGTAGCTGGGTAAAAATTTATCTATTTTTTCCTGCTCCGGAATATCAACTACCTCCATACCGTGAGTTAAAATAAAACCATCCATGCAAACCATTACCGGAAGCATAATATTTTTATCTTCGGATAATCTATATCCGATTAAATGAAAATCTACAGCCTCTTGTATATTTTCTGCGTAAATTTGCACCCAACCTGCGTCACGCAAGGAGATAGAATCCTGTTGATCGTTCCAGATATTTATGGGTGCTGAAATTGCTCTATTTGCACAAGTTAAAACTAAAGGCAATCGCATGCCTGCGATATTAAAGATTACCTCGGCCATATAAAAAAGTCCTTGGGAACTGGTTGCGGTATAAGAACGCACCCCTGCAGCCACACCTCCCAAAACTACAGAGGCAGCAGAATGTTCACTCTCTACGTTAACAAATTGAGAATTCAACTGGCCATTGGCAACCATCTGTGCCAAATCTTCGACGATATGCGTTTGAGGCGTAATAGGATAAGCAGAGATTACACCTGGTCTACAACGTTTTACAATTTCAGCAACAGCGTGTGAGCCTTCCAAAAATTCTTTCATTTCTTTTCCTCTTTAAAGTTTTCTTCTATCATAATAATATCTTTTTTCGGACAAATTAAAGCACAAAGCCCACAACCTTTACAATAATTATAATCACAAGTATAGGTATTTTTTTCTTTACCCCTAATACAGCCTTCTGGGCAAATCACAAGGCACATCTTACAGCCAATGCAATTTTTCTTTAAAAATTCTGGCCTAAGCTGTATGCGCCAAGATCCTGTTTTATCGCCCTTACTTGTTATTGGTTTTATAATTAATGGTCCAAACATTGCTCCTCATTTCATTCGGAAGAGAATAAATTAAAGAGTGCAGATTATATAAAAATATTCTTTTGTCTTTTCTGTTCTCCGTGCTATGTTTTCTGTTTACTTATTTTTATTAACATATTCAAAACCTTGAGTTGCAGCTTGGATATTCCCCTCTTGGGCCTTGCCAGAAAATCTTTTCTTAATAACCTCTAACAAAGTTTCTAATTTTATTTCGCCTGTGGCCGCGGCAAAAGCACCAATTAAAGCAGTATTTCCCAAGGGCCTGCCAATAGTCTTCATTGCAATTTC
>JBFMBJ010000029.1:0-11063 GCA_040755235.1 Candidatus Omnitrophota bacterium | reverse complement strand
CAGCACGGTCTCGCTCCTCCAGGCCGCGCAGGAGCCGCCCGATCCCTTCGCGGACGAGACGCCCGAGGAGCGCACGGCGCGCCTCCCTTCCCTTTCCACACTGGCTACGATACATACACCGATGCTGGGCAAAATAGTTTTATCAGAGATAGAAGGAGAGGTTATTCTTATGAGGGCATAATTACTTTTCGGCCGAACGAAGAATGGGAATTTTTTATCAGTAGTTTACAAACAAAAAATAAACGCCGCACTATCAATAGGTCATTTCTACTAAATTCGGTTGAAGCAAGAGTGCGCATGTGCGATAAAACTACTGAATTTAATACTGGCGTTACTTGGTTATCTAACCCAAAACCGGGGAATAAAACTAATAATAATCGATCGGATTTAGACGGTTTAATTAATCCTTTGTTAAACAAAGGGCAAATAAAAGCTTCTTTCGAAACAATATACCAAGTATGGGATTCAAGAATTGACACCGATACAGATCCCATAGGTGCTATTTTACTAGTTACTCAGAGTATGTGGAAAGCAAGGTCATATTCTACTACACTAAATCCCTCTTTATCTTATGGACTTTTAAATAATTTACAGGTTGATGTAGGTCTTGATTATCGGCTTCCAAGATCAAATCATTTCCAGTGGGACCTTGACAACTATATTGGTATTTTATTGTTGAATAATTTTCAAAAACAAACAACTCTCCTGAATAGCTCTATCTTAAAAGGATATGCACCCTATTTAAGTTTTACACATCGGATAGGTTCTCAATTCCAATGGTCTATCGCAAATCAATTCGACTATAAAAAATGGCGTGCTAACCAAGATAGCAGAATTTATATTAACAATATTCTTATTAATAGCCTTGTCGCTGATGCCAAAACCATAGAGCGTTCTTTTATTCCAGGCTTTAAGTTTACTTGGATTACTAAACCAAAGAAACAAGGTGGGCCGTTGGTCTCAGATCTGGATGGTTTAAAACAACCACTTTTAGAGAAAAAACAGGTAAGATTAGATTTTGCTTGGGCGATGCATAAGGAATTAAGCTGGACAGGAGAAGCGCAGTCTTACCGGAGAAAATACTATGATATAGGTGGAAAGGTTTCATACGGAATTTTAGATATTCTACAAATCTATTTTTTAACAAATATTCGAACTGTTTATGGATATTCACTCGATTTAGGAACCAATTCTAATAAATTTATAAACCCCATTAGTCCGACCCTTGGGATGGGTATTACTTATCGGCCGAAAAAGAATTTTGAACTTTTTTTCCGAAGTTCAGTTACTTTACGCGATCCCTTGGCGCCAACATGGGAACAAAATCTTGTTGGTGGGTTGCTCAAAAATTCAATTATTGCTGCTGGTTACAAACAAGAAGCATATACTAATGCAGGTTTAATTGCAACTACCTATGATGATAGCGGTTACGCGGATATTGTCTTAGGGGTGACTTTTCTTTGGTAAAAAATTTATTCTTCAATTCCAAAAAGGCAAACTCTATTCTTGCCTATTTCATAAGCGTCTCCTTTAACCTTAACTCCAAAGTTGCCTATCTAAGGTGCGGTATTGAATTGCTTCGGATATGTGTTCGGGTAAGATAGTTTCGGAATTCGCCAAATCTGCAATTGTACGTCCAACTTTTAAGATTTTATCGTACGCTCGCGCAGAAAAATTCAATTCTTCCATTGCCAGGCGCAATAACTCTTGAGTTTCTTTATTAAGAAGACAATATTTTTTGATTAATTTTGTATTCATTTGGGCATTAGAAAAAATATTTGTGTTTTTTAAGCGTTCTTTCTGGATTTTACGCGCATTTTTTACACGAGATTTAATTTTTTCCGATGATTCTTCCTCTTTTGTTGTAGTTAGCTCTTTATATTTTATTGCCGGTACTTCTAAATGAATATCAATTCTATCCAAAAGAGGCCCTGAAATTTTTCCCATATATTTTTGGATTTTTTGCGGCGTGCAATGACAAGGTTTCTTGGAATCAGTATAATATCCGCACGGACAGGGATTCATTGCCGCCACTAGCATAAATTGTGAAGGAAAAGTAACAGATTTATTGGCACGTGCCACACGCACAAAACCGTCTTCTAAAGGTTGGCGCAAAACCTCTAAGACATCGCGGTGAAATTCTGGTAGTTCGTCCAAAAATAAAATTCCGTGATGGGCAAGGCTGATTTCACCGGGCGCAGGCGCTGAGCCTCCACCAACAATTGCAATATCAGAGGCAGTATGATGCGGTGAGCGAAAGGGTCTAGTTGAAATAAGCCCATCGGTAAGGCCCATTACTGAATGAATTTTAGTAGTTTCTAAAGCTTCTTCCAGAGTTAAGTCCGGACAGATTGTTGGTATTCTTTTTGCAAGCATTGTTTTGCCTGCACCGGGAGGGCCGATAAATAAAATATTGTGATTTCCGCTAACTGCTACCTCCAAGGCACGCTTAGCTATAAGTTGGCCTTTTACCTCAGAAAAATCTAAGGAATAGTTTAAGTTGTTAGAAAAAATTTCCTGCGCATTGACTTTAAAAGGTTTGAGGGTTTGCGGTTCGCTTAAAAAATTAACCACTTCTTTTAAATTCGATACGGGATAAACTTGGATTCCTTTTACAATTGCCGCTTCTTTGGCGTTTTCTTGCGGCAGGATTAAATTTTTAACTTTATTTTTCGCCAATGCCATTGCAATTACAAGAGTTCCTTTAACAGCCCGCAAAGAGCCATCCAGAGAAAGTTCTCCTATAAAAACAAAATCTTCTAAAGTATTTGGGTTAATTTGACTAGTGGCGGCTAAGATTCCCAAAGAAATCCCTAAGTCAAAATTAGGGCCAGATTTTGGTATATCTGCAGGTGCAAGATTTATAGTAACGCGTGTGTCCGGGTATTTAAAACCACTATTTTTAATTGCGGATTTTACGCGATCTTTGCTTTCTTTGGTGGCTTGGTCTGGCAGGCCGACAATAGATATGCTGGGTAAGCCCGGATTAATATCTACTTCAATTTCAATAGGGTTTGCTTCTAGTCCAGAAATGGAAAAACTTTTGATTTTGGCTAACATAATTATTAAACACGAATAAACACGAATTTTATCGAATTAGCACGAATTTTGATTCGTGTAAATTTGTTTTTTATTCGTGAAAATTCGTGTATTACAAAAAGACTTGAAATTTTAAGGCTGTCTAGGATATAATAGTTAAATTAACATGAACTAAATTCTAAGTCAAGGGAAAGGTAGATTAACTATGAAGCCTAGATTTTTAGGGTTTTTAACCGCTTTATTTTTGGGTATCAGCATTTTTTGTCTTTGGAAATATTCTATCATCTTAAAGGAGAAACAATCTTTAAAAGAATCTTTGGTAAAGCTAGAAACACAGAATCAGGAATTAATAGTAGACCTAAAGCAAAAGGTTCTGGATAACGAAAAATTAAATCAGGAGAAAGCATCTTTAGAGAATGATTTAGTCGCATTACAAAATAGTTTTGCCCAGTTAGAAGACAATATTACAAAACTAAATGATAAGATTACGCGTTTAAAACAGGAAAATAAATTTTTGATAAAAGAAAGATTCGCCTTAAAGGAAAAAGTTTCTTATACCCAAACTCCAAAAAGCGATATTTCGTCATTTAGCCCAGAATATGTTTCTATAAAAGAAATTAAAAAACAAATCAAAGATTTAAAGCGTAAAATTAAACAAGTTAAGATTGAAATCAAAAAACAAAAAATAAGAGAAAAGCAGGAAAGAAGAAAGGTAGATGTTTTACCCACACCGTAAATAATGAATAATTCTTTCAGCAATATTTTTAAAAACGATATTTTAATAGTTACTGTTTGCGCTTGGGTAGTTGCTCAATCGATTAAAGTCATTCTGGGAGTAGCGCGCGAGAAAAAATTTAATTTTCGCTGGTTTGTAGGCACAGGTGGCATGCCTTCAGCACATTCAGCCGGGGTATCGGCCCTGGCTTTATCTTGTGGCTTAACCAATGGATTTGATTCTGTGATATTTGCAATAACTTTTATGTTTGCAGTGGTGACGATGTTTGATGCACAAGGCGTGCGGTATGCAAGCGGCAAGCAGGCAGAGATATTAAATAAAGTAATGGAAGATATTTATTGGCAGCATAAAATTCAACAAGGCCGTCTCAAAGAATTAATTGGCCATACCCCTTTAGAAGTTTTAGTAGGTTGTTTAATCGGTATTTTAGTGGCATTAGCAATGAGTAACAAGCTAATCTAAAATCAAATTCGGAATTCTAAATAAATTGTTTAGGTTTTAGAACTTAGAGTTTAGGATTTGTACTTAATTATGGAGGTAAAATGCGTTCAAGAATTTTGTTTGGTATAGTAATTATAGTTGTTTTAGCGATAATTTTTGGAATATTTTTTATTCTTAAGGATAAAATTGGCTCAGGTGCTAAGATTAAAGAGTTAACCACACTTGCGCTATCACAAGAAGAGAAACAGGATTTTTTAAATGCCAAAATTTCTTATCAAAAACTTATTACAGATTTTCCTAATTCAAGAGATATAAATACTTGGCAAAAAAAATTAGATGATCTAAATATAAAAATAATCTATTCTAATCTAGCTTGCCTCCAAACACAAAATTACGAAGTAAAAACAGGCGATAGTATTTATACTATTGCCAAGAAATTTCACACCACACCAGAATTAATCACCAAAAGCAATAAATTAAAAAATCAGACAATTTATGCTGGCCGTAAGTTAAGAGTCTGGACAGTTCCTTTTAGTATAGCTGTTGATAAATCTCAGAATACGCTCATCCTTAAGGCAGGGGATGAAATTATAAAGACCTATATTGTTTCCACAGGTACCAACAACTCTACACCCGTCGGAACTTTCAAAATTAAAACCAAGCTCGTCAATCCTATTTGGTATAAAGAAGGCCTGGTCTTAAAGCCGGGCAGCCCAGAAAATATCTTGGGTACTCGCTGGATGGGTTTCGATTTACCCAGTTATGGAATTCATGGCACTACGCAACCCGAATCTTTGGGAAAGCAAGCAACCCAGGGATGTGTGCGTATGGCTAATCCCGAGGTAGAAGAACTCTATGATCTTATTCCTCTCGGCACAGAAGTAATTATTGTCGACTAAAATCAAATATCAAATATCAAAATGCAAAGGTTAAAATTTCGAAGCACGAAATTCGAAGCACGAAACAAATTCGAATTTTCTAATTTTTCAATGTTCGAAACTTTTTTGTTTTGGTCATTTGAACATTGTTTCGGATTTCGGTATTCGGATTTCGGATTTTAAGAATTTATGACTAATTTAGACTTTGAACGCCCAATTGTAGAATTAGAAAGAAAAATACAGGAATTGAAGAATTTTACTTCCAGTAAAAAAATTGATTTATCTAGTGAGATAAAAAAACTGGAAGAAAAATTACATACTCTGCGTAAGGATACTTACCAAAACCTGTCTGCTTGGCAAAAAGTGCAAATTGCTCGCCATCCTCAAAGGCCATACACCCTAGATTATATTAAGCTGATCTGTTCAGACTTTATTGAATTGCACGGCGATAGATTATTTGGCGATGACAAGGCTTTAATTGGCGGATTGGCAATTATTGATGGAGTTAAGACAATGATTATGGGCCATCAAAAAGGCCGTGATACAAAAGAAAATATTATCCGTAACTTTGGCTGTGCTCATCCGGAAGGCTACCGCAAGGCCATGCGTTTAATGAGAATGGCTGAAAAATTTAAATTACCCATTATCGTCTTAATTGATACTCCCGGTGCTTATCCGGGAATCGGAGCTGAGGAAAGAGGCCAGGCTCAGGCAATTGCCGAAAATTTAAGGGATATGGTCAGGATAAAAAGCCCCATAGTTGCTTTTGTTATTGGTGAAGGCGGTTCAGGAGGGGCTTTAGGTATTGGCATGGCTGATAGAATTTGTGTTTTAGAAAATGCCTATTATTCGGTGATTTCTCCTGAAGGGTGTGCGGCAATTTTATGGAAGAGTTCTAATAAAGCGCCAGAGGCAGCTGAAGCACTAAAATTGACTGCCCAAGATTTAAAAGAGATGAATTTAATTGATGAAATAATACTAGAACCCTTAGGTGGTGCGCATCGGGATCCAGAGAAAACCAGCTCCAATATAAAAGACGCTATTAAACGCTATTTGAAAGAATTACAACGTATCCCCGAAGACAAATTGTTAGAGTTGCGTTACGATAAATTTCGTCAGATAGGTCATATCGAATGAATGAACAAGAATTATTAATCTTAGGGCTCTTAAAAGAAGGTCCGCAACATGCCTACTTTATTAAAAAACAAATCACCAAGATTCTGGATAGGTTTTTTGCTCTGAAAAAACAATCTGTTTATTATTCTTTAAAGAGTCTGGAGAAACAAGGCTTTTTAGAGAAAAAAACCGGTCGCTTTGGCAATCGACCGGATAAATATATTTATAAATTAACCCTGACCGGCCAGAAGCGCTTTCAGGAATTATTAAATAAAAGTTTTTTAACTGTACAAAAACCTTATTTGGATTTAGATTTGTCTTTGTACTTCCTGCCTTATATAGAAAAAGATATCGCCAAACGCCGTCTGCGCGCACGCCTTGTAATTTTGAAGAAAGCCAAACTCACCATCGAAAATATTAAAAAATCTCTAGGACAAAATCCCGCGTATCACTTAATAGCTATTTTAGAGCACGACGAAGAGATGATTGATACAGAGGTTAATTTTATCCAAAAGCTAATTAATAATATTTAAAAATAATGACTATAATTGCTCTAGCATTGTTTTTCTTTGGCACAGCAATAGGGGTATTTTTAATCACCAGTCCAAAATCTGCAATAAAAATCCAACAGAAATTTTATGCAAAAATAAATTGGAAAATTGAACCCATTTCTTTATCCAAAGAAATCCGTAACACCCGGATTATGGGTTTTATTTTGATTATTTTATTATTCGCTATTTTATTTATTCTGTGCAAAAATAATCCCCTCCCCTAAGACAATTGCATTTTTATTAAAAATTAGTTATAATATTAATAATTATGAAGAATGGATAATTAAAGTTAAAAGGGTCTAGAGATATTTCTCTAGAGGTTTTATGCGATGGTCGGGCCGCCATTTGAAATAAAATTCAAACGGCGGTTTTGTAATTTATTAATAAAAGTATCATCTATTATTTTAGGAGAAAAAACAAGTGAGAAGAATCCTTTTATTTATTTTACCAATTCTAATTATTGTTGCAATTGCTCTGACAGTATTTGGCATATTTCAAGTTCGTTTTGAACAAGAGAAATTAATGGATGATCTTAAAAGAAAAGCCAAAACTGTAGCAGAAAGTATTGAACTAGGCGCCCGAAATATTTTTTCGATAAATGATTTAAAAACCGCTAATCGCTTGGTGGAAAGTTTTCAAAAAAGAGAAAGATTACAAGGATGTATCATTTATGATAAAGGTGGACAAATAATAGCAATTACAGAAAGGATTTCAGACTGGAAACAAAAAGATAAACCATATCTTAAAGATATAATATTTAGTAAAACCTCAAGAGGAATGTTGGAAAAATTTAAACATTATTCTGTATATAGTTATCTTTTGCCAGTTTTAGATGATGAAAAAAATGTTTTGGGCATAGTCGAAGTTATGTATGATACCTCTTATGTTTTTTCAATTTTAACTGAATTATGGAGGCGTATAAGTGTAACCTTAATTATTTTATTAGTATTAATTGTTCTCGTGGCGCTTTTAATACAAAGACAGATATTTATTTTACCGGTAAAACGCTTGACTATATGGTTTCATAATTTTCAGCGCGGCGAAACAGATGGGACACATCCGATTAAAGAAAAGGGAGAATTAGGTAAGCTTGCCAGCGAAGTAGAAGAGGTAGCTTTGAGTTTGAGAGTTGCACGTAAAATAGTATCCGAAGAAGCATCGTCACGAATAAAAAAAGAAGATTTATGGACACAAACAAAACTTAGAGATTTTGTACGTGCACGCTTAGGAAATAATGCTTTATTTATTGTATCCAATAGAGAACCGTATATGCATATTATAAACGAAACAACGGGTATGTTAGACTGTGTAAGGCCAGCAAGTGGTGTAGTTACGGCTTTGGATCCGATAATGCGTGCTTGCGGAGGAACATGGATTGCGCATGGCAGTGGAAACGCTGATAAAAAATTCGTAAATTCAAAAGATAAGCTTGGGGTACCGCCACAGGATAATCGATATATTCTTAAAAGAATATGGTTGTCAAAAGAAGAAGAGGATGGTTATTATTATGGATTTGCTAACGAGGGCCTATGGCCACTAAGCCATATTACACATACCCGACCTATTTTTAGAGAATCTGATTGGCAGATGTATAAAAAAGTAAATCAAAAATTTGCTAATAGTATTTTAGAAGAACTTCCGGCAAAAAATCCTTTTATTTTTATCCAGGATTATCATTTTACGCTTTTACCACGAATGATTAAAGAAAAACGTCCCGATGCGATTATTGCATTATTTTGGCATATTCCCTGGCCAAATCCAGAGAATTTTTCTACTTGTCCATATCAAGAACAAATTTTAGAAGGGATGCTTGCTTGTGATTTAATTGGTTTTCATGTGCAAAACCACTGCAATAACTTTTTAGATACCGCCAATAGGCTTCTTGAGGCTCGAGTAGATACAGAAAAATTTAGCATAGTACAGCATGAAAAAGAAACATTCATTAAAGCATTTCCTATAAGCGTTGATATAGATTCTATCAGCGAAGATGTTTCTAAAATAGAAAATAATAAAATAGAAGCTATCCGCAAAGAATTCGATTTAGAAAACAAAATAGTTATTTTAGGTGTTGATAGAATTGATTATACCAAAGGAATAAATGAAAGAATTTTAGCGATAGATAGATTCTTAGAGAAATACCCGCAGTATAAAAATAAATTTGTTTTTATTCAATTGGCCGCACCCAGCCGAACGCACATAAAACGCTACCATGATTTAATGGCTGAAATAGATGAATTGGCAGAAAAAAAGAATTGGAAATATTCTGAAGGAAATTGGAAGCCGATTATTTATTTAAAAAGACATTTTTCTCCAGAAGAAATTATGCCGTATTATAAATTAGCCGATATTTGTATTGTAAGTTCTTTGCACGATGGGATGAATTTAGTGGCCAAGGAGTATATTTCTTCAAAATTCGATTTAAATGGCGTATTAATTTTAAGTCGTTTTACAGGAGCAGCTAGAGAATTAACTGATGCCGTGCAAATAAATCCTTACGCAATAGAAGAATTTGCCGATACCATAAAAGTTGCAATAGAGATGCCACAAGAAGAAAAAAGAAAGCGCATAGAAAACATGCGCAAAGTAATTAGTGAAAATAATATCTATCGTTGGGCAGGAAATATCATTACGGAATTAACTGCCCTGAAAAAAAGTTAATAAAATGCAATATTTATTTGATAAGTGGACGGAAATACAAAGAATAATAAAAAATAAATATATATTTTTCTTTTTAGATTTTGACGGAACATTAACATCAATTGCACCTACGCCAGATAGAGTAATTATTTCAAAAGAAACCAAAGACATACTTATACAATTATCAAAGGCGCCTAAGTGTAAGGTAGCAATTATAAGTGGTAGGTCTTTAAAAGACCTAAAGAATATAGTCAGTCTAAAAAATATTATTTATTCTGGTAATCATGGTTTAGAAATAGAAGGACCAAAAATTAAATTTGAAAATGAAATTTCGCCGAGATTAAAAGAGATTATCGGACAAATAAAAAATGATTTAGCTATCAAGCTCTCAAAAATTAACGGGATATTTATTGAAGATAAGAAGTTGAGTTTAAGTATTCATTACCGCCTGGTAAATAAAAAATACATTCCTTTAATAAAAAATATTTTAAAAGAAATTACCGAATTCTATTTAATTAGGAAAAAGATAAAAATTGATTCTGGGAAAAGAGTATTTGAAATAAAAGCAGATATAGGTTGGAATAAAGGCAAGGTTGTTTTATGGTTATTAGCGAGAGAGCAATTTTTATTAAAAGATAATGAAATTTTACCTATTTATATCGGAGATGATACAACAGATGAAGATGCCTTCAAGGCTTTAAAAAACAGAGGAATTACAATTTTTGTAGGAAAACCGCGCTATTCCTATGCCAAATATTATTTAAAAAATGTTAAAGAAGTTGAAAAATTTTTAATAAAAATTCTAACAATTAAAAATATTTAATCTAAAGATGTCAGAATCAATAAAAACTAAAGAACCTTTTAAGTTTTATACGCGCTTACATTTATCAGAACTTACTGGTTTAAGAGCAGTGACGCTTGAGCAATTATTGGATTTAATAAAAGAGGTGCCAGGTTCCTGTATTTATCATCATACCCACAGGTTTTTACAACAGCATTTGTATTTATCTCCAGAACCACCTAATGATTTTGCATATTGGATAGCACAGGTACTTAATGAAGAGGAGCTTGGGGAAAGACTTCTTACCATAGATATAATGCAGTTTTCTAGTATTCGTGAATTAAGAGAAAAGATTATCAAAACCATAGAATCTTATTTAAAAGAACATCCGCTTGCTAAATTAAAATTTGCCAATATGGGTGATGAATTCCACTTCATAAAATCGATAAGCTTTATTTTATCGACAAATTATGTTGCTTATGATTTAAAAGAATTTATCGAAATATTAAATAAAATAACTATTGATTCTATATATTTTCATATTTTTGAGGCACGCTTAAGGCTTAGTAAAGGCGTCAATGATTTTTCGTATTGGATAGAAGCATCAATTGGTGATAAAGAATTAGCCAATAAGATTTCAAAGCTTGATCCTTATACCTATACACTTGAAGATTTAAGAAAGACACTGGTTAAAACAATAAAGAAAAGAATCTTATAATAATATGGGAAAAATAGACGAATATATTCCTATTGTTGGTCAGTCAGTAATAGAAGACCTCAAGCTTTTAGGGACAAAGTTAAAAGATAAAAAAATACAACATATCAATTCAACTGCTATTGGTGGTGGAGTAGCTGAAATTTTGAATAGGATGTTGCCTTTTTTA
>JBFMBJ010000028.1:0-11109 GCA_040755235.1 Candidatus Omnitrophota bacterium | reverse complement strand
GGCAACAGCTACTATATCTTGTATACGACAGGCTCCGTCGAGGAGGCTATATTGGGTGTGATTGTGTAAGTGGACAAAATCAGACCAAGGCATGATAAAAGTTTAAAGTTAAAAGCGCAAAGTTAAAAGTTTTTAATTTTTGCGTTTTGCGCTTTGAGTTTTACGCTTGTAATTATTCCCATTCAATAGTCGCGGGAGGCTTGGAGCTAATATCATAAACTACTCGATTTACTCCTTTGACTTCATTGATGATACGGTTGGAAATACGTTCTAAGACTTCATTAGGCAATTTTGCCCAATCAGCAGTCATCCCATCATTACTTGTAACAGCACGAATCGCTACTACATTTTCATAAGTACGCTCATCGCCCATTACACCGACACTTTTTATTGGCAGTAAAACCGCGAAACTCTGCCAAATCTGATCATAAAGATCTGCTCTCTTAATTTCTTCAATAACGCGATAATCGACTTCGCGTAAAACCCTTAGGCGATCCGGTGTAACTTCTCCAATAATTCTAATGCTTAGGCCCGGTCCAGGAAAGGGCTGGCGTCCTATCACAGCTTCGGGAAGACCCAAAATCTTGCCAATTTCACGCACTTCATCTTTAAAAAGTTGCCGCACTGGCTCTAGTAATTTTAATTTCATTTTACTAGGCAAACCACCGACATTATGATGACTTTTTATTTTAGCTGTTGGACCACCAAAAAAAGGAATTGATTCAATCACGTCTGGATAAAGCGTGCCTTGTGCTAAAAATTCTGTGCCTTTAAATTTATGCGCTCTTTCTTCAAAGACTTTCACAAACTCATCGCCGATTATCTTACGCTTCTCTTCAGGATCAATAATATTTTTTAGGCGATTTAAAAATCTATTGGTGGCATCTACATAGTCCAAATTCATTTTAAAATACTCTTGGAATATTTTTTTAACTTGTTGGCCTTCATCTTTACGCAGAAGTCCGTTATCAATAAAAATACAGCGTAAATTTTTCCCGATTGCCCTGTTAATTAAAACCGCAACCACCGAAGAATCAACACCGCCGCTTAAGCCACAAACAACTCTTTTCTTACCAACAACCTTTTTAATTTCAGCAATTGTATCCTTAATAAATGAACTAATCATCCAACCAGGTCGTGCTCCACAGGCCTTAAAAAGAAAATTGGCGATAATTTGATTTCCTTGCGGGGTATGCGTTACTTCGGGATGAAATTGCACGCCGTAAATTTTTCGCGCGGGGTTGGCAATAGCAGCAATTGGTGTATTTAAAGTATGCCCTATTGTCTTAAAACCTTTTGGTAATTTTATAATATAATCGCCATGACTCATCCAACAGGTAATATTTCCAGATAAGCGATTAAAAAGATCCCTTGTGTCGTCTACAAAAAGTTCTGCCTTGCCATATTCTCTGGAGCTTGTATGTTTTACTTTTCCGCCCAGAATTTGTGCAGTAACCTGCATGCCATAACAAATACCTAAAATCGGAATTCCTAATTTAAAAATTTTCTCATCTGGAATAGGTGACTTATCTTTATAGGCACTTGCAGGACCTCCGGAAAAAATTATTCCCCGAGGCCTAATCTTTTCTACCTCAGAAGCTTTTATATTAAAAGGGACGATCTGGCTAAAAACTTTGTTTTCTCTTACCCGACGGGCGATAAGCTGTGTGTATTGTGAACCGAAATCAAAAATCAAAATAGTGTCTTTCATTATTATTTTCCCATCCCTACGCCTTGAACTGCTTGGAAAATTTTACCTTCGGTTTGAATTGAAGGCGCAATAATCATCTCTACATTATGCATTTCTTTTATATTGCTAGCTCCCAAAGAACCCATAGAAGTAGTTAATGCTCCCATTAAATTTTGTGAACCATCATCAACTTTTGCTGGGCCAAAAAGAATTTCTTTTAAGGTTCCAGCCGTACCAACAAAAATACGTGTTCCTCGCGGTAAGTTTACATTAGAGGTAGCCATCCCCCAGTGATAGCCTTTGCCTGGAGCTTCTTTTGCCCGTGCAAATGCAGAACCCACCATCACGGCATCTGCTCCTGAAGCAATCGCCTTACAGATATCGCCAGCAGTGCGCATTCCGCCATCAGTAATAATTGCCGCATATTTACCTGTTTTTTTATAATAGAAATCTCGAGCAGCCGCAGCATCAACTGTAGCAGTTACTTGAGGTACTCCTATACCCAAAACACCTCTTGTAGTACAAGCTGCCCCTGGGCCAATACCAATCAAAAGCCCAGCTGCGCCTGTTTCTAATAATTCAAGGGTTACATCGTAAGTAACGCAATTACCAATAATTACTGGGATTTTTACATTTTTACAGAATTTATAAAGATCTAATGCTTTGTATTGAGTTGAAATATGCCTTGTACTTGTAACTGTGGATTGTACTATAAAAATATCTGCACCAGAATCTTGAGCAATTTTTGCATAATTTCCTGCATTTTGAGGAATGCAACTTACAATAGCAGTAGCTTTTTTAGATTTAATCTCGCTGACGCGTTGGGCGATTAATTTTTCTTTGACTGGTTCTAAATAAATATCTTGGACTAATTTTGTGGCTTTTTCTTTTGTGGCTTTGGCGATACGCGTTAATACTTGATCAGGATTTTTATAGCGAGTCTGCACCCCATCTAAATTTAAAACTGCTAACCCGCCTAAGCGCGACATCTCCACAGCAAAACGCACATCCACTACCCCATCCATTGCTGCTGCTAAAATTGGTACATTAAACTTTTTACCGTTAATCTTAAAGCTTGCATCTACTTCAGCCGGATTAATTGTTTGTGCTCCCGGTACCAAGGCGACTTCATCAAAACCATAACAACGTCTTGCGCGTCTATCTCTACCAATCCACTCTGCCATCTATTCCTCCTAAAAATGAAGTTAAATTATTATTTTAACAAAAATAATGCCTTTTTGCAACCTTTATTGCTCTTCTATTTCTGCCAATACCTTACCCACTTCCACCACCTCTGCCTCATTAAAATATATCTCTTTTAACACTCCGGAGACTGGGCTAGGTACATTAAAAACTGCTTTATCGGTAGCCATCTCTACTAAATCTTGACCACCCTCTACTTTATCACCTATTTTAAAATACCAATAAGATATCGTTGCCTTAGTAATACCCTCACCCAATTCTGGCAAGATTACTTGTGTCATTGTAAACCTCCAAATCAAATATAATCTTAAATTTTTCTAAAATTCTTCCTTTTACTAACTCTAAATCAATATTTTGATTTAATAATTTCTCCATAGAAGTCATCTTCACATTTAGGCCGCAAGGTCGAATAAAGTTAAAACCATTTATATCCTCTTTAATATTTAAAGAAACCCCATGAAAACTTATCCATTGACTTACACCAATTCCAATAGAGGCAATTTTTTCTTCTTGAACAAAAACTCCTCTCTTCCCTAATATTTTATCTGCCTTAATAGCAAAACTTGCCAAAGTTGCAACTATAACTTCTTCTAAATTATTTAAAAAATTATGTAAGTCTTTTTTATATTTTTTTAAATCTATCAAGGGCCAAACTACTAATTGTCCAGGGCCGTGATAGGTAACATCTCCTCCGCGATCAATATAAATTGTTTGGATATTTTTTTGCTCTAAGAAATCTTGACTAACTAAGATATTTTTCATGTTTCCTAATCTTCCGATAGTAATCACGGGATAATGCTGACAAAGAACTATACTACTATTTAATTTGCCTTGTTTTATCTGATCTAATAATTTTTTTTGAAAATTATATGCTTCTAAATAATCGATTAGCCCTAAGTCAATTACCTGGCAAAACATTTAAGTTCTTAATGCCTCGATTATAGTTTCGGATAAACTCGGATGACAGAAAACCGTATCTTTTATTTGCGAAATTTTTAAACGATTTGCCATGGCTAGACTAAAAATGTTAATTAACTCTATAGCCTGTGGCCCTAAAATACTAGCCCCCAAAATCTCGTCACTATCTAAATCAGAAACTATCTTTATAAAACCATCTGTTTTGTTCAAAATATGTGCCATGCCAGAACTTAAGAAACTAAATTTACTTAGTTTTATCTTAAAACCTTGCGCCTTGGCTTCTTCTTCATTTAATCCGATACTAGCTACTTCTGGATCAGTAAATACACACGTAGGCATTAATTTATAATTGATTTTGCGCTGATTTTTTAAATTAAACATGTTGTAGGCTGCGGTTTTTCCTTCATGGCTTGCCACATGCGCTAAATACATTCCACCAATGCAATCTCCAGCAGCATATACAGTAGGAATGTTTGTTTGTAAATAATCATTCACGAGAATTCTATTTTTATATTGGTTTATCCCTAAATTCTCTAGGCCTAGGTTTTCTATTGCAGGTCTTCTTCCTACGCAAACTAAGACTTTATCAAAATCATTAAAATTTAATGTGCGGGCATCTGTTTTTGTTAAAATATTTATACCAGTTTTTTTAAATATTAATTCTAATTTTTTGGTTGCTTCTTTATCCTCCGTCGGTAAAATATTTTCTGTTATTTCAACAATAGTTATCTTTACTCCTATGGCATTATAAATCTGGGCAAATTCAGAACCTATCACACCCCCTCCAATAACAAGCATGGTCTTGGGAACCTCTTTTAAATTTAGGAGATCGTCGCTAGAAATAATTTTCTTCTGATCGAATTTTAACCAATCTAATTCTATTGGCCTGGAGCCAGTTGCAATAAGAATAAATTTAGCCTGTATTTTTTTATTTTTATCAATAGATATTTCGTTTGGACTTTCCAAAGCCGCAAGGCCTTTTATAAAATCTATTTTTTTATTTTTTAAAGTAAACTCCAAACCACTTTTTAATTTATTAACAATATTTTCTTTATGTACAAAGAGTTTTTGAAAATCAAACGATGAATTATTTATTTCAATGCCTTCTAAGTTTAAATTTTTTATCGAAGATAGGTTTTTGGAGAAATGGACCAAGGTTTTGGTAGGAATACATCCTTGATTAAGACAAGTACCGCCGAGATTATTTTTTTCAATTAAGACAGCACTCAGGCCAAGTTCCTTTGCGTATATCGCCGCACTAAAACCAGCCCATCCTGAGCCAATAATTGCTAAATCGTACATTTAAATTTTAAAGCTTTCTTTTAAAACTCTTATCTGTTCTTTGATTGAATCCGCAGATTTATGTAGGCTACTTAATTCTTCTTTACTAAGCTCCAATTCTATAATTTTCTCAATTCCATTTTTACCCAACCGTGCCGGAACACCAATACAAATATCGCTTAGGCCGTATTCATCATTTAAATAAGTACAAATACCGATATTTTTCTTTTCATCTTTAAAAATAATCTTTACTAAATTACTTAGGCTTGCGGAAGGCGCAAAATAAGCACTGCCTGAACCTAGTAAATTTACAATTTGCGCTCCTCGTTTAACAGTAAGTTCATAAAGCTGTGCTATTTTTTCTTTTGGTAGCATTTTATCTAAACTCACCCCGCCCACATAACTAAATCTACCTAAAGGAACCATGGTTTCTCCGTGTGCGCCAATAACTAAAGCTTCAATTTCGCAAGCTGGGACATTCAATTCCTGACTAATTAAATTACTAAATCGGCTGGCATCTAAACTTGGACCCATACCAAAAACACGTTCTCTGACAAAGCCCGTTACTTTCATTACAAGATATGTCATTAAATCCAAAGGATTAGTAACTACTATCACAAGTGTTTTTGGGCAAAGTTGTTTTATTTTTAAAGAAATCTCTTCTAAGATTGTCCCATTTTTTAATAAAAGCTCTTCTCTAGTCATGCCTGGCTTACGTGCAAGGCCAGCAGTAATAACAACTAAATCAGAACCTTTAATATCATCTATGTTTTCTGTCCCGAATATTTTTGAATTGTGTTTTACGGTTGAGCGAGCATCTTCTAAATCTAGAGATTTGCCAGAAGCAATGCCTTTGACGACATCCACTAAAACAACATCAGCTATGCCTTCTTCGATAATACGCATTGCCGCCAAAGACCCAACATTCCCTGCTCCAATTATTGCAACTTTTTGCATATTGCCTCGGCCATTTCTTTTGTGCCAACAGCGGTAGGATCATTTCTATTTTCTTTTAAATCGTAGGTGACAGATTTTCCTTCTTTGATAACTTGGCGCACTGCTTGTTCTAATTTTTTTGCTTCTTCTTTTTTACCGATATAGTCTAACATTAACACCCCAGACATAATCATTGCCGTAGGATTAACCATGTTTTTATCTTTATACTTTGGCGCAGCACCATGCACTGCCTCAAAAACCGCCATATCTCCTCCGATATTTGCCCCTGGAGCAACACCTAAGCCACCGATTAAACCAGCGCATAAATCAGAAATTATATCTCCATAAAGATTGGGTAAAACCAAAACGTCATAATTCTGCGGAACTTTTACTAATTGCATAGAAAGATTATCTACAATTGCATCTTCGAAAACAATGTCTGGATATCGCTTAGCTACATCTTTGCCGACTTTTAAAAATAAACCATCTGTATATTTCATAATATTTGCTTTATGCACAAGCGTAACTTTTTTGCGTTTATTAACTCTTGCATAATCAAAAGCCGCGTTTATAATACGCTGGGAACCAGAAATAGAAATTGGTTTTATGGAAATTGCGGAATCTGGTCTTATTTTTTTGGTTTGTTGCTTTTCTATCTCTTTGATTATTGATTGGGCCTCTGGTGAGCCTTCTTCAAATTCAATTCCAGCATATAAATCTTCTGTATTTTCCCTAAAAATTACTATATCAATATTTTTGAATTTGGTTGGAACGCCCTCTATTGATTTAGCGGGCCTAACACAAGCAAAAAGATCAAGCGCTTGTCTTATTGCCACATTGACCGAGCGAAATCCTTCACCAATAGGAGTAATCATCGGCCCTTTTAAAGCAACTTTATTCTTACGAATCGAATCTAAAACTTGTTCTGGTAAAATACTGCCGTATTTAGCAATTGCATCGCTACCTGCATAAACAGTCTCCCATTCAATGCCTAACTTGAGCGCATCAATACACATTGTTGCAGCTTTAGTCACTTCTGGACCAATACCATCCCCTGGAATTAAAGTAATTTTCATAGTTTTATATCGTTGTGTTTTTTAAAATGCGTAACTAACCCTCCGTCGGATAAAAGCCTTTGCATAATTGGCGGAAGAGGTTTTATTTTTAAGGTAATATTTTTTGTTAAATCTTTTAAGATATTTTTATCTAAATCAACTTCTAATTCGTCGTTTTCTTTAATCTGGCCTGTATTCTCTAATTCTATCAAAGGAAGACCTATATTTATACTATTTCGATAAAATATGCGCGCAAAAGACTTTGCCACTACCGCTACAATTCCTGATTCCTTAATTACTAAAGGTGCTTGTTCACGCGAAGAACCCATGCCAAAATTATTCCCAGCTACCAAAATTGTCTTTCCAGGGACTACTTTACTTGCAAAACCCGGATCAATATCTTCAAAGATATGACGGCTCAATTCCTTCATATCAGTTATGGAAAATTTATAACGGCCGGAAATAATTAAATCCGTATTAATATTATCTGACATTTTTAAACTTAAACCCGCTATCTTCACGCCGTTATAAATTCCCTTCTTTTAATTATAATTAAATCTTCGTTATCGTTAATAAATACTTAAATAAAGTTTACAGATGTTTAAATTCTTCTGTATTTTTTACTTTACCCAACGCGGTATCTAAATTAATCAGTCCTGTTTGATAAAGCTCTTTTAAAGATTTATCCATTGTTTTCATGCCAAACTGACTTCCTGTTTGCATTAATGTAGGGATTTGTTCAATCTGTTGCTCTCTAATTAAATTATGAATTGCCGGTGTTCCAATCATAATTTCGCAAGCCGCAACTCTTCCTTGTCCGCTAGCACGAGGTAACAATAATTGTGAGACTACACCTTGAAGACATTCTGCAAGCTGTAATTTTACCTGTTGTTGCTGATGCGGTGGGAAGACATCAATGATACGCTCAATTGTTTGTGGTGCATCAGGAGTATGCAGTGTAGCTAAAACCAAATGCCCGGTCTCTGCCGCAGTTAATGTTGTAGAAATCGTTTCTAGATCACGCATTTCACCTACAACAATTATATTAGGATCTTGTCTTAAAGCATGACGCAGCGCTTCTGCGAATGATCTTGTGTCAGAATAAACTTCACGTTGTTTAATAATACTTCTGTTGTTTTTATGAATAAATTCTATTGGATCTTCGATGCAAACCATCAAGGTCTCGCGTTCTTTATTAATTAAATCTACCATGGCTGCTAGTGTTGTAGTTTTTCCTACACCTGTAGGGCCGGTAACTAAAACAAGTCCATTTGGTTTACGAGCAAGTTCTGTTACAATATGGGGTAAGCCTAAATCTTCGAGGCTGGGGATTTCTAAGGGGATCCTACGAAAGGCTGCTTCTACAAATCCTCGTTGTAAATGTATGTTTACCCGAAATCTATCTAATCCCGGCAAGGCAACAGAAAAATCTAATTCTAAATTTTTTTCAAATTCTTCTTTTTGCGGATCCAGCAGAATACTGTAAATTAGGCGCTTCAATTCATCTTTGTGGAAAATGGGAAAATGCGTACGAATTAATTTACCGTCTATGCGAATTATAGGAGGCTCGCTTTCAGTTAAATGTAAATCTGAGGCTCGACGCTGAATAACGTGAAGTAATAATTCTTTGATTTCCATAGTAAATTCTCCTTTTTACCTATAGGTATTTTTTAGGATTTGTAATTTTACCCTCAAGCGCTGAAGCCGCAACAGTTGCAGGGGATGCTAAATAAATAAAAGCGTAAGGATTGCCCATTCTACCCTTAAAATTTCTATTTGCAGTAGAAAGTACCACTTCGCCATCGCTAGGGATACCATTATGTGTGCCTACACAAGGCCCACATCCGGGACATACAACTGCTGCACCGCTTTTTACAAAAATTTCTATTAAACCTAATTTCAAGGCTTCTTGATAAATTCCTACTGAAGCCGGCGCTAAAATAAATTTCACATCTTTATTTATTTTTTTATTCTTTAAAATACGTGCTGCAATTTTTAAATCCCCAAGCCTACCATTCGTACAAGTACCTAAAAACGCCTCATTAATTTTCAGACCTTTTAATTCATTTATCGAGCTAACGTTATCAACCGTATGAGGTTTTGCAATCTGCGGCGTCAATCTCGAAACATTATATTCTTTTATCTGTGAATAAGAAGCATCGGGATCTGCTTTTATAACTTTCATCTTTCTATTAATATTAATACCTCTATTTTTAAACCACGCAAGTGTTTTTTTATCAACTTGCATAAAACCGCATTTTGCACCTAATTCAACTAACATATTGCACATAGTGAAACGACCATCCATATCCATACGTTCGATTGTATCGCCATAAAATTCTATTGATTTATAAGTAGCGCCTCTACTGGTTAAATCACCAATAATATAGAGAATAACGTCTTTGGCAAAGACTCCTTTAGGAAGAATTCCTCTGATAATTATTTTTATAGTCTCAGGAACCCTAAACCAACTTTTTCCGCTTGCTGCAGCAATAGCCAAATCCGTTGAGCCCACACCCGTAGAAAAAGCACCCAAAGCTCCATAAGTACAAGTGTGAGAATCGGCACCCAAAACAAGATCTCCGGGTAAAACATGGCCTTTTTCAGGAATAATCTGATGGCAAACTCCACAACCAATATCGTACAAAATAGTATCAAATTCTTGGGAAAATTGACGCATTTTTTTGTGCACTGCTGAAACACCCTGACTTGGGCTTGGTGCACTATGATCAATAACCATGCCAAATTTATTTTTGTTTGGCAGAGATTTTAAACCTAAGGCTCGGATACGATCTATTACTATCGCACTCGTCCCGTCTTGGCTAAAACAAAAATCTACTTTACAGACTGCAAAATCACCCGTCTTCAAATCTTTATTTGCATGACTACTTAAAATTTTTTCTGCGATTGTCTTTCCCATTAAATTTATATTTTTTCTAACCAATTTTTAATTTTTCCTAGACCTTTTTCAATCTGATTTATGCTTGTGGCAAAACTTAAACGTATATAATCACTACAACCAAAACCGTCTCCCGGGATAACTGCAACCCCTGCCTCTTCTAATAAACGCTTGGCAAAAGTAACTGAATCTAGACCAAATTTTGAAATATTACAAAATATATAAAATGCTCCTTCTGGTCTAACATAAGGTATATTTAATTTATCAAGTTGTTGCATAATGAAATCGCGGCGTTTTTGAAATTCTTTTCGCATATTCTCCTGCCACTCGCCTGGCATTTGTAAAGCCGCAACCGCTGCCTTTTGACTAATCGAACAAGGATTCGAGGTAGAATGATCCTGTATATTAGAAATTGCCCTTATTGCATCTTTTGGCCCACCCATATAGCCAACGCGCCAACCAGTCATAGAAAAACTTTTAGAAAAACCATTGACCGTAAATGTCAGATCATAAATTTCCTTACTTAAAGATGCAATAGAAACATGAATTTTGTTATCATAAATTAGTTTTTCATAAATCTCGTCACTGATTACATAAATTTTAGATTCTATGCATATCTTTGCGATTCTTTCTAGCTCTTCTTTTTCATAGATAACGCCCGTCGGATTTGAGGGGCTGTTTAAAATTAAAAGTTTTGTTTTTTCATTTATATTTTCTTTTAATTGTTTAGGCGTAATTTTAAAATTATTTTTTTCTTGTGTTTTAATAACGACTGGCTTTCCCTGTGCAAGTTTTACCATTTCTGGATAACTCACCCAATAAGGTAAGCCCATCAAAACCTCATCACCGTCATCGACGATAGCTTGAATTATATTATAAAGACAATGTTTTGCCCCTGAAGAAACAATAATTTGTTCTGGGGCATAATCTAAATTATTGTCTCGTTCAAACTTTTCTACGATAAGTTTTTTTAAGTCAAGGATACCTGTGGAAGGAGTATATTTAGTGAAGCCTTCTTGAATAGCTTTAATAGCTTGATTTTTAATAAGATCCGGGGTATCAAAATCTGGTTCACCTGCACCAAAACTTATGATATCACGACCCTGCTGTTTCAACAGTTTTGCTCT
>JBFMBJ010000027.1:0-11332 GCA_040755235.1 Candidatus Omnitrophota bacterium | reverse complement strand
CTAAATTTATTTTTTTCCTTATTTCTTTTTCTTCCAAAATACGCTTATATTCCAAAGGCATCACCTTGACAAATTTTTTCATGCTCGCATTAAAATCGTCTAATATTTTTTTAGCTATCGGACTTTTTGTATACTTATAATGATTGAAAATTAGTTTTTGTAGCAAATCTTGGTCTTGGAGAGATATTTTCTCTAATTCAACCATCTCCTTGTTACATTTATTTTTGAAGGAATTTTCTATATCATAAATATAGGCTATGCCTCCAGACATCCCAGCAGCAAAGTTTCTTCCAGTATTCCCCAAAACTACTACTCTCCCGCCAGTCATATATTCACAACCATGATCCCCTAGTCCTTCAACAACAGCGTATAACCCCGAATTTCTAATACAAAATCGTTCGCCAGCTACACCACGAATATAAGCCTCTCCTAGGATCGCACCATAAAACGTAGTATTCCCGATAATAATATTTTCTTCTGGTTTATAAGTTGCGTTTTTATCCGGATAAATAATAATTTTTCCACCAGAAATACCTTTACCCACATAATCATTAGTTAAGCCTTCTAACTCAAAAGTAATCCCTTTGCAAAGCCAGGCGCCAAAACTCTGACCCGCTACACCTTTAAATTTACAATTAATAGTATCTTCGGCTAAGGCTTCTTCCCCAAAAATTTTGCATACCCGACCACTCAACATAGCACCCGTAGTCCTATTAACATTACTAATATTTAACTCTATTTTAACAGCCTCACGCTTTTCCAAAGCGGGCTTACTTAATTCTATTAATTTTAAATCTAAAATTTCATCAATAGCGTGATTTTGTTTAATCTTACAAAATGTAGCGACACTATCATCTACATTGGGCTTATAAAGAATTTTAGAAAAATCAATGCCTTTAGCTTTCCAAGGTAAAATATCTTTATCTAATTCTAAGAGGTCCGTCCTGCCAATTAATTCATCAACTTTTCTTATTCCAAGACTTGCCATAATTTCTCGTAATTCTTCAACCACAAATCTAAAATAATTTATTATATATTCTGGTTTTCCCTGAAATTTTCTTTCTAAAATTTCATCTTGCGTTGCTACACCAAGAGAACAATTGTTTAAATGACAATGCCTTAACATTACACAACCCATTACAATTAAGGCGGACGTACAAAAACCAAATTCTTCTGCACCCAAGATTGAGGCAATTGCTACATCACGGCCTGTACGCATTTGCCCATCTGTTTGCAGGCGGACTCTGCTTCTTAAATCATTCATAACTAAGGTTTGATGCGTTTCCGAAATACCTAATTCCCAAGGAAGACCTGCATGTTTAATTGAACTTAACGGAGAAGCACCTGTCCCTCCATCTCCACCTGAAATTAAAATCATATCTGCGTGCCCCTTGGCTACACCTGCAGCAATAGTCCCTACGCCAATTTCTGAGACAAGTTTTACGCTAATGCGCGCATCTGGATTTGTATTTTTTAAATCAAAAATTAATTGGGCTAAATCTTCAATAGAATAAATATCATGATGCGGTGGTGGTGAAATTAAGGTTACGCCGGGTGTGGTATAACGTGTTCTTGCAATAGTTACGCTTACTTTATGTCCAGGCAACTGCCCGCCCTCTCCGGGTTTTGCACCTTGAGCAATCTTAATCTGCAATTCATCAGCATTAACTAAATAATTTGTGGTGACACCAAATCTGCCTGAGGCAACTTGTTTTATGGAACTACGTTTAGATTCGCCATTGGGTAAAGGAATAAATCGCGTAGGATCTTCTCCGCCTTCACCGGTATTAGATTTAGCACCTAATTTATTCATCGCCAGGGCCAATGTTTCGTGCGCTCCTCTACTGATAGAACCAAAACTCATTGCGCCTGTGGCAAAACGTTTTACAATTTCACTAAAAGGTTCTACTTGATCTATTGGTATAGAATTAGTTTTTTTAAATTTCAAAAGACTGCGTAATGTTGTGGCATTTTTTGATTGATCATTTATAAACCGTGAAAATTCTCTATATTTATTAATGTCATTGTTCCTGGCTGCATCTTGTAAACTAGTGATACTTTCAGGATTCCATAAATGAAACTCACCATCTTTTTTCCATTGATAAAGACCGCCTGTATCTAAAAGTAGATTTGATTTTTGTATCTGGTATGCTTGAGCATGCCGAAGCATAGTTTCCTCAGCAATTACTTCTAAGCTCACTCCACCAATACGAGATACTGTTCCTGTAAAACAACGCTCAATTACCTCTTCTTTGAGCCCTAAAGCCTCAAATATTTGCGCACCTCTATAACTCTGCAATGTCGAAATACCCATCTTGGAAAGAATCTTTAAAATTCCTTTATCAACAGCCTTGATATAGTTTTTTAAAGCGGTTTTTAAATCTGAATTTAATTCTTTCTCTTTAATTAGATATTCTATTGCTTGGTATGCTAAATAGGGATTAATGCAATCTGCACCATACCCAAATAAAAGCGCAAAATGATGTACTTCACGAGGTTCTGCACTTTCTATAATGATGCTAATTTGGGTGCGTAGTGATTTTTTAACTAAATAATGATGTAAGCACCCTGTAGCCAAAAGCATAGGCAGGCTTGCATGATTTTTACTAATCCCTCTATCGCTTAAAATAATAAAACTAAAACCTTGTTTTATAGCAGATTCTGCATCTTTGCAAATCTTATCTAAAGTTTTATAAAAATCTTTTTTGCTATCCGCTTTGAAAAGAATTGATATTGTTTTAGTTTTAAACCCATTTTCTTTTATTTGGCTAATTTTAATAAGTTCTTCATTAGTTAAAATCGGCCGTGTTACTTTTAATTTACGACAATGCAGTGGTGTCTCATCCAAAATATTTTTTTCTGGACCCAAATAAGTCTCTAGGCTCATTACCAATTCTTCTCGAATAGGATCAATCGCTGGATTAGTAACTTGTGCAAAAAGCTGTTTAAAATAAGCATAGAGTAATTGGGGTTTTTTCGATAAAACTGCATGCGGTGTATCATTACCCATAGAGCCAATGGGTTCAGCCCCTTGTTCTGCCATGGGTTTAAGAATAAATTTTAAATCTTCTCTTGAGTAACTAAAAGTTTTTAAATCTAATAAAATATCTTTAGATTTATTTTTTATTTTTTTAGAACTTGCTAAATCATCGAGATTAATAATATTTTTATTGACCCATGTGCTGTAAGGTTGTTCCCTAGATATGGTTTCTTTAATTTGTTTATCATCGATTATGCAACCTGCTTTGGTATCAATAAAAAATATTTTTCCTGGTTCCAGCCTTCCTGAAATTAAAATTTCATCTGGTGCAATATCTAAAACTCCTACTTCCGAAGCCATTACTACAAAATTTTTCTTAGTGATAATGTAACGCGCCGGACGTAATCCATTTCTATCTAAAACCGCTCCTATAGATTCTCCGTCGGTAAAAGCAATAGCTGCTGGCCCATCCCAAGGCTCCATTAAACAAGCATAATACTTATAAAAATCTTTTAAATTTTGATCCATAAAATTATTTTGCTGCCAGGCCTCTGGTATCAACATCATCATTGCATGCGCTAAATTGCGCCCGGCTAAGACTAAGAGTTCAAAAACATTATCAATAGTTGCCGAATCACTCCCACCAGGAACGATTACAGGCATAATTTTTTTTAAGTCCTTGCCGAAAAACTTACTTTGTAAAAGACTTTCTCTGGCCTTCATCCAATTAATATTACCGCGCAAGGTATTAATTTCACCATTGTGAGCTAAATATCTAAATGGCTGAGCCAAATCCCAAGTCGGAAAAGTATTTGTGCTATAACGTGAATGTACTAAACATAGGCTACTTTTTAAAGCTGGATCTTTAAGATCTAAATAGAAATTTTCCACCTGCGTGGGCATCAAAAGACCCTTATACAAAAATGTTTGGCTTGAAAGATTAGTAATGTAAAAAAATGATTTCTGGACTAAATTAGATAAACGAATTTCATTCTCTGTTAATTTTCTGATAACAAATAGAATTCTTTCAAAATCTATATCTTCTTTTATAGATTCGCTCCTGGCAATAAATATCTGTTCTATCACAGGCTGGGTATTGCGTGCGGTATGTCCTATATCAGAATTATCTACCGGAACCTTACGCCAACCTAGAATAATCTGCTTAAGATCATGTGCAACCTTAGCAAAAACTTCCTTACAAAACTCTCGTTCTTTTTCATCTGTAGGCAAAAATACAATACCTGTTCCGTATTGGCCGACTTCGGGTAAATTAATTAAATCTTTGGGGCAGACTTTAAGAAAAAAATCGTGAGGGGTTTGAATCAAAATTCCTGCACCATCTCCAGTTTTTGGGTCAGCGCCAGTGGCACCGCGATGAGACAGGCGTCTTAAAACCTCAAGGCCTTGTTTAACAATCTGGTTTGATTTTTTACCTTTAATATCACAAACAAAACCTACTCCGCAAGAATCATGTTCAAAACTCGGATCGTAAAGGCCGTATTTTTCTAATTTTTCTCTGTTATCCATATTTTTAACTTAAAACTCAAAGCGCAAATCGTAAAACTAAAGATTAAAATTTAAAATTTTTAAAAAACTTTAAACTTTACACCTTAACTTTACGCTTTTATTTTTACACTTTACGTTCTGTATTTACTAGTCTCAATTCCTAATTTTTTAATTTTTGTTCTAATTGTATTTCTATTAAGGCCTAATATTTTTGCAGCTTTAAACTGATTACCATCAGTACGTTTTAAAATTTGTTCAATTAACGGCTTTTCTATTGCCTCGACAACAGATTTGTATAATTTACCTTTCTTCTCGTCTAATAAAGAATCTCCTAATTCAATAACTTTATCTTTTATAAAGGCCAAATCTCTTATGCAATCTTTTCTGACTAGTCGAATGATATTATCTTGATTAAAATTATCAGATAATGTATATCCTTCTTGTTGTAACATCTTAACAAGTGCCTCTTTGGCTTTTAATTCATCTTCTGCTATCAAAATAGTAATCATTTTTTGCCTACAATTTAATCAATAACCTGTAAAAAAAAGACGTTCATGATAATTATTTATACTACTCATGAACGTCTTCGTTCTTTTAAATTATGGAAATTTAAACACAACGCTGTGTTTAATAAAACGCTAAGCTAATTAATAAGGGGTCTACTTAATAAACAACATTTCTCTATATTTAGGTAAATCCCAATGCTCATCAGACACAACTTGCTCTAGCGCATCAACATGTTTTCTGATATGTTCCATCAATGGCTTTAAATCTTTAAAATAGAATCCCGCTCTTTCCTCGTGATGCATTTTCTGTGCTTTTTCTAAAAGATCTGTCATCTCTTTAGCATTTCTTCTTACGTAATAAATTTTTTCATTCACTTCAGTAAGATGCTCCTTGCGATCATCGAAAGCTTTCTTATCTAATTTTAAACCTGCACTTTTTTTAAGATTAGTTAATTTCTCTAAATTATCCGCCAATAACTTTTCGTATTCGTAGCCTGATGGAATGACACTTGCGTTTACCATCTCATTTAGAGTATTAGCTTCTATCTCTAAAACTAAATTATACATATGTACCCAGATATGGTATCTAGCTACTATTTCTTCTTTTGAGAAAACTTTATATTTCTCAAACAATTCAATATTTTTTTGTTTTGTTAAAGCCTTTAAAGCCTCGGCGGTAGAAGCAACATTAGGAAGACCCCTCTTTTTTGCTTCTTTAAGCCACTCTTCTGCATAATTATTACCCTCGAAACGAATATCTTTTGTTTCTTTTATAATCTGTGCTATTACTTGAAGTGCAACAGTATTAAAATCTTTTTCTTTTGACTCTTTTTTTATTTTTTCAGAAACATAGTCTAGCGAATCCGCAATTATAGTATTAATTACGGCGATGGGTGTAGAAATATTTTGCGATGAACCTACTGCACGGAATTCAAACTTTGCACCTGTAAAGGCAAATGGCGAAGTACGGTTTCTATCTGTTGTATCTTTATTAAATTTAGGTAATCTTGCAATACCTAAATCAATAATATCGCGTTTAGAAACTTTAGAATTTAGGCCCTTTTCAATCATATTTAAAATATTGGTTAATTGATCACCTAAGAAAACACTAAGAATCGCTGGTGGTGCTTCATTTGCACCTAAACGATGCTCATTCCCTGCCAAAGCAACACTTGCTCTTAATAAATCTGCGTGTAAATATACTGCACGTAACACAGCAACAAGTACAGCTAAAAATTGCAGGTTATCTTCTGGCGTATCTCCAGGATTTAAAAGATTATTTCCTTTATCATCAGCCAGAGACCAATTAAGATGCTTGCCGCTTCCGTTTATTCCGGCAAAAGGCTTTTCATGTAAAAGACAAACTAAATTATGCCTTAGTGCAACTTTTTTCATCAAATCCATCAAAAGCTGGTTGTGATCTGCGGCAATATTTGATTCTTCAAAAATTGGTGCAAATTCATATTGATGCGGGGCTACTTCATTATGCCTAGTCATAAGAGGGATTCCTAATTTATATGCCTCTTGTGCAACCTCAAACATAAAATTCACAACGCGCTCTTTAATTGTTCCAAAATACTGATCTTCCAATTGCTGGCCTTTTGGCGAAGCAGCACCCACTAATGTGCGGCCAGTCATAATTAAATCTTGTCTTAAATTATAGTAATTTTTGTCGATTAAAAAATATTCCTGCTCTGGCCCACAAGTAGAAAATACTTTTTTTACATCTTTATGGCCAAATAGTTTCAATAAATTTATAGCGGCTTTACTAAGAGCCTCATCTGAGCGTAAAAGAGGTAATTTTTTGTCTAACGATTCTCCGTGATAGGAAATAAAAATTGTCGGAATGCATAACGTTTTGCCTAAAGCACTTTCTATGATAAAAGCTGGGCTCGAAGGATCCCAAGCAGTATAACCTCGCGCTTCAAAAGTAGCACGAATTCCTCCTGAAGGAAAACTGCTTGCATCGGGTTCGCCCTGAATAAGCTTACTGCCAGAAAATTTTTCAATTACTTTTCCCGGACTAGTGATGGAAATAAAACTATCGTGTTTCTCTGCAGTCAGGCCGGTCATGGGCTGAAACCAATGGGTGTAATAAGTAGCGCCCTTAGCAATAGCCCACTCCTTCATCGCATTGGCAATTTCGTTAGCCTGTTCTAAATTTATAGTTTTACCTTCAGATAACCAAGCTTTAAATGCTTCGAAAGTATCTTTAGGGATATGCTTCTGCATAGTTGCAATATTAAAAGTATTCTCGCCGAAATAGCTCGACACCTCTTTTGGTAATTCAATTTTTTCTAAGTCTACACTTTTAATTCTAAATAAAGCTTCTTGTCTAATACTGCTCATTTTCTCTTTTCCTCCTTTTAACTACCTAAAATAAAAAGGCGTTCAATTTTAACCAAATTAATGACTAATTGAACGCCTACGTTCTCTATGCACTCTACTTAATTTGACACTACAGTGTGCCTGAATTTTAATCAACTATATATACAAGTAAGAAATATACTTTTCTGGTAACTTTTATTTTACCATTCTTGTATAAATTGTCAAGTAAAAAAGGTTGTTTTCTAACCTATTGCTGGCGAACCGCGCTCTCCTGTACGGATACGAATGCATTCGTTTAAATCAAGAACAAATATCTTTCCGTCTCCAGTCTCACTAGTCTTTGCACCTTTCATGATTGCTTTTATGGTTGGCTCAAGAAAATTATCATTAACCGCAATCTCCAAGCGTACTTTTCTTAAAAGATTTCCTGTTTCTTTATGCCCACGGTAAACCTCTGTAATACCTCTTTGTCGACCATGTCCCAAGACTTCACTTACAGTAATTAAATTCACATCTGCTTTATAAAGCTCTTCTTTTACTTCTTCTAATTTGTAAGGCTGAATTATAGCAATAACTAATTTCATGAAATCCTCCTTTAATGAGCACATAACTTACGAACACGAAGTGTGAGTAAGTTATAAGTGCGAATTTAACCCCTCACTCAGTAAAGTATTTTCTTGTATAAATTCTGAGTGAGGGGTCAAATTCAGCCAAATAACTTATGTCGCCTAGGCTCCATAACTTCCGTCCTCACTTATTCTAAAATAGTATATGCTCTCTCGCGATGTTGGGTTAGATCTAGACCCATTAACTCTTCTTTTTCACTCACGCGTATTCTAAAAAATATATCTACAAATTTATAAATAATAAAAGTTACTATAAACGTGTATCCGGCAGCTACCACAACTCCAAATAATTGTATCAGGAATTGTTTGGGATTACCAAAAAATAAACCATCTGCACCACTTGGGTTGATTAATTTTGAGGCAAATAATCCAGTAGCTAAAGTTCCTAAAATGCCTCCTATGCCATGTACTCCAAAAGCATCTAACGAATCGTCGTAGCCGAATTTTGGCTTAATTATTGCTACCGCAATAAAACATAAAATACTTGCCATTACACCTATTAGTACAGCTGAGAACGGACTTACAAAACCTGCTGCTGGAGTAACTGTAGCAAGGCCAGCAATCGCACCTGTGGCCATGCCAAATATCGTGGGCTTTCCATTACGAATCCATTCTAAAAATGCCCAGCTTAAACCTGCTGCAGCTGCTGCAGCATTAGTCACTACAAAAGCACTTACTGCTAAGCCATTTGCGGCTAAGGCACTCCCTGCATTAAAACCAAACCAACCAAACCAAAGTAGAGCTGTACCTAAAATTACAAAAGGTAAATTATGCGGTGCGGGTGTGTGTTCTAAATTTTTCCTTTTTCCAATAATTACAGTTGTGACTAAAGCAGCGATACCTGCACTAGTATGAACTACGATTCCACCAGCAAAATCTAAGACTCCCATATTTCTTAGCCATCCACCTTCTGCCCAAACCCAATGACAAAGCGGATCATAAACAAAAGTTGCCCATAAAAGACTGAAAATTATAAATGCAGAAAATTTCATCCTTTCTGCAAAAGCACCAATAATTAAAGCCGGTGTAATAATTGCAAACATGGCTTGATATATCATAAAAGCCTGATGCGGAATAGTTGCCCCGTAACTTGCATTTGGCTCTAAACCAACTCCGTTTAAACCAAACCAAGCTAAACCTCCCCAGAATCCAGCACCAGGCGCGAAAGAAAGACTGTATCCAATTAACATCCAATGTATCGAAAGCAAGCACAAAATTATAAAACACTGCATTAAAACACTTAAAATATTTTTCCTGCGCACCATGCCGCCATAAAAAAAAGCTAGGCCCGGAGTCATCAACATTACAAGCGCTGATGAAATTAAAACCCATACTGTATCAGCTCCATTAATCATATTTTTTACCCCTCCTTTGATTAATCAATTGTGTAAAAAATTTATAAAAAAATAACTTTAAAACTTTGTTAGGGAAAAATTACATTATGTGTAATTTTTCCCTAACAAGTTTCGCATAAATTTTATTTATACGATTAGTCTTTAGCCACCTTTCAATGGTTGTAACCTGAATATCGAGTTTCTTAGAAAGATCGTATAAAGTATACCTCCTTTCTTCTTTTATTTGCATAATCTTCCTAATTAAGTTTTCATCCAACATACAAAAAAATTATTATAGGGCGATTTCACCATTTTCACCTGTGCGAATACGCATAACGTCTTCAATCGGAGAAACAAATATCTTGCCATCACCTACTTCGCCGGTCTTGGCAATATCCGCAATCGTCTTTGTAATACGGCTTACCTCTGCATCAAGAGCAACAATTTCTAATTTAATCTTAGGCATCAATTCTACGCGGTACTTTTCTCCACGCCACTGGTATGTTGTTCCTTTTTGTCTACCGTGGCCATCGATTTCGGTAATCATTATTCCTGGATAACCTATATTTTCTAATGCTTTTCTTACCTCTTCTAATTTTTCCGGACGGATAACTGCCTCTATTTTTTTCATTTTTTCTCGCCTCCATTTCCTCCTATACCTAAGAAAGAATAAATTGGCTTTCTCAGGAGAAATTCTGGATACGCGGCATTACCGTGTTCCCCGATATCCAATCCTGTAATCTCCTCTTCAAGACTTACTCTTATACCAATGGTAACTTTAATGATTAACCAAGTAATAAGTGCCACTAAAAAAGTAAACAGTCCTACAAAAAATACTCCTTTTGCCTGAATTAGTAAAAGCTTTGCTCCGCCGCCAAAAAAGATACCGTTTCCTGTAGCCGTACCAGTTATGGCATCTTGAGCAAATAAGCCGACACAAAGCGTTCCGAATACACCATTAACAAGATGGACGGATAAAGCACCCACCGGATCATCAATCTTCTTACGATCAAAAAAGATTACCGCTAATACTACCAAGATACCTGCAATTAATCCAATAATTAAGGAACTGGGAACGCTTACAAATGCACACGGTGCGGTAATCGCCACCAAACCAGCAAGACAGCCGTTGAGGGTCATACCTAAATCAGGCTTCCCCAAAAGAATCCAAGACATGATCGTTGAACTAATAATAGCCATAGCTGCTGCTGTATTAGTTGTAAGAAGCACGTGCGATATTGCCTTCGGATCTGCTGCCATTGTGGAACCAGGATTAAAACCAAACCAACCTAACCAAAGAACGAATGTCCCTATAGTTGCGATAGTTAAGTTGTGCCCTGGGATAGGATTAATCTTACCATTAATATATTTTCCAAAGCGTGGGCCCAAAATTAATATACCTGCCAATGCAGACCAGCCACCAACTGAATGCACTACTGTTGAACCAGCGAAATCAAAGAATCCTTTTGTGGCTAGCCATCCTCCACCCCAAATCCAATGCCCAACAATTGGATAAATAAACATTGCCATAATAAAAGAAAATACAATAAAGGATTTGTATTTAATTCTTTCTGCTACTGCACCAGAAACAATTGTTGCCGCTGTCCCGCAGAATACCAATTGAAAGAAGAATTTTGCAAATAGCGGGACGCCTGTCCAGGCAATAGCTGAATAAACCCCTTTATAGACCTGGCCAGTTGCTGGAGAATTATCTAACCCGTTTAAAAAGAATAGTCCCTTCAAACCCAAAAATCCATTTCCGTCACCAAACATAAGACCCCATCCGATAATATAAAAGGCAATCGATGATACGGCAAAAACAACAAAGTTTTTAGAGAGAATATTTACACAGTTTTTTACTCTGGCAAAGCCTGACTCAACCATAGCAAAGCCAAGATTCATAAAAAAGACAAGCATCGCTGTGATTAAAACCCACAATGTATCTAAGATTACTTTTGTCTCCATTAAATTACCTCCTTTTAACTAACTAAATTACTAATTTATATACTCAGCGTTGTTAAAAATTAATATCTATCTGTAAAGTTACGGTAT
>JBFMBJ010000026.1:0-11877 GCA_040755235.1 Candidatus Omnitrophota bacterium | reverse complement strand
CTAGGATTATTATGAACGGTAGGACCATAATCGGAATCTTCCACCTCACCCATAATAATGCCTAAAGTAGGTTCTGCACTTCTAGTTAATTCTTCTCTTACAGAATGTGCTGCATCTCTTAATGGAGTTTCATCTAATATTCTTACTACTACATCTATTGTAGTTGTATCACCGGGTCTGACATAACTTGCGATTTCTTCTCTGCTAAGAGTTCTTTGTCTATCTTGACCTAATAATTCTCCGACAGCTGCATAAATTTGTCGATTAGCTCCTAAATTATTATTTGTAAGACCAAAAGTTCCTAAAAATAATTCTCTTTGGCCAACTTGTTCGGGAGTAATATCTTGTTCTAATTTAGTTTCGTCTTGGCCGATTGCTTTTTGAGAGGCATCATAAATTTGTTGTAAAACTTCTGCTTCGCTAATTGTTGGCGTGGAACGTAGCTTTTGTGATGTCTCTAATGCTGCCTGTAAAACTTTTGCTTTATCACTATCTTTTTCGTCATCAGGAAGCATGCCTAACATTATTCCTACTAAAGTAGGTGAACCGGTTAACGCATTGTTTGCCTGCAATTCTTGGGCAACCTCTCTTTTTGTCTCTTCAGAAACTCTGACCCAGGCTCTTTCTGCATCGGCGCTACCTAAACGAGAAACTGCTTCTTTTGCAACTTGACGTGCAACCACAGCGCGGGGAGCGCTGTTTGCAGCATATGCTTCGACATTCCCTGAATTAATATTTTCTCCGATAATTTCTGCCAATTGACTGAAGTTAGTTGCATCTCTTAAACTCCTCTGGCTATAATTTCTGGTGGAATCTATTCTAATTCTACCTTCTCCTAATATACTTACTTCTTCTGCTAAAAGACGTTTTGCATATGTTGATAATCTTTCAAATGCCCTTAAACCCATTCTCTGCCTAAAGCTTAATCCTTTATTAGAAGAAAGTCCGCTTTCGGCAATACGGGATATCTCTCTTAAATAATCTGCGCCGCGATTAACATCGTTTTCTACCTGTGCAACAAAATCTCTTGCTTCTGGATCTGGATTTTGTCTGGACTGAATTGATTGATCTCTTCTATCGCCTCTTTTTAAGGCCTCAAGAACTCTTCTATCACTGCGACTAATATGTCGACTATCTATTAATCTATCTAAAATTTTATCGCTTAGATTAGAAACTGCTTCTCTTACTTTACGGCTAAACATCACGCGATTAAACTCAACTTGATTTTCTGTTAGTTGTGCTTTTATGCGACCTACCTCTAAAGCAGTTGGAGTATCAGCGTATTGTCGACTAATAATATATAATCTTCTTACATCAGGGACGCGTGAAAAATCAACTCTGGAAAGCTTAACTGCACCAGTAGTAGAATCTCTTGAGACAATAATAACCGTTCCTCTTATCCGGTTATTACCCTGCATTACCTTAGAGCCAATTGTAGCTTCATTGGCTAAGGTAATTTGACGAGTTGCATCCGGAACAACTATATTTGTACCATCTGTTCTACCGCTGGAGATAAAAATAACCAATGGTTTTTCGGTTGAGGGCCTTTCGAATGCAGCTGATTTAAGACTTACAACAGGCACTTCTCGGCTTGCCCCATCAGGAGTATATAAAAAGTTCCTCCCATCTGGAGATAAAAATAATAAAGCGCTATTATTAGCATTTGCTTGTCTTCTTGTATATTCTACTAATTCATCCTCAACAATTAATCTCTCTCCGCGAATGGGTTCTCTGGTATCTATAACCGCAACTACCTGGCCATCTTGTCTTGCATTCCTAAGTTCTCCGGCAATGATAGAAAATTCATTTGCGTGGCCTTGAGCATCCCTATCGCTGATACCTAAAATTTCATCGCCGGGCCTTAAGTTACCTCTACTATCCACAAAATCTATACGTGCAAGCGGTAATTCGCCACCGCTTATATCCTCTGGACTCCTGTATCCGTTTAAATCTGTAAAACCATTTACCAATTGGCTCACTGCAGCTTGTGCATTCCATTCACCGGATAAAAGTAATGCCCTGCCGCCATTTCTTTGTAATCTTGTAAAGATATCACTCATACTGGCAGTAAACGCAGAATCACTAGTAACTACATCAGCGGCACTCCTTAAAACTTCTGGGTTAGCTTCGGCGGCTCTTTGTAAATGCACATTATGCGCCATTATTGCTGCTAATTGATCAGACTCATGTACACCCTGCACAGAACGTGATTCATCGGCCATTTGCACTTCATAACGACCTGCCCTATTTTGAATAACAAGCATATTTTGTCGAGCAACTGCTTCGGCCATAGCGTTAATTGCTGCCCAAGTCTCGACGCCGTTAGTTTGCGCTTGTAATTCTTCTATTGAATTTGCACCAAATTGATGTAAAATTCTTTGTTGCGCTTCTGGAGCCCAGCGTGCATTTTCTTGATGGAGCAATGTATCTTTTCCGTTACCATCAACTACCTGGCCTCTTTGAGTAATATGTTGATGTAAGGTATCATAACAATCTGCCCTCAATGCCTCGGTTACTTGACGAATAACTCTCCTTGATAAAGAAACTAAATCACCGGCTGTAGATACCCCTCCGGCCATATTAAGAGGAGCTTGTCTGCCATACGTATGACCTTCATCTCCGTAAAATAATGAATCCCTTAATAAATCATCAAAAGATCTTGCCCAACCCCTATTTTTCTTTGCTTGTGCCTCAAGGGTTAATAAATCGTGCGAAGAAATAAATTTAACATTATGTTCCCTAACCTTGGCATCAAAACTCTTACGTGGACCCTGTACATCTTCACTGGTAATCACTGTATGATTTATGCCTTCTCTGGTTGCGCTATCTCTAATACCATTAAAATCTGCCGCGGTCTGATCTCTAACTGCAGAATCTCTTAAAACTACAACTACTTGTCTTACACCATAATTATGTAAAGCCGAATCAATAACTGCCCCAGCAATAACACTATTTTTACCAGCTGCGTTAGGTACGTTATCACCTACACCAAAATTCCCATCTCTATATAACATATCCAATCCTCTTGCGACACGAGAAACAGATTGTGCCTGCTCGGGGATATTTGCATGATCGCTGCCATGGAAAATTTCTGCCCATTTACGATAAAATCTGCCCATTAATGTATCAGGAAATTCCAAATCTTCCGGACGGAAAGTTTCGCCTTCTTTTGCTAAATCACTGACCTTTGGCGGAGAACGTAGGCCTGTTTGTGAAAGTAATGGTTGTGATTTAAAAGGTGATCGGACTGCATCAACTAATCTACCAGTAACAGCACCTTCTAATCTTATATTATATAAATGTGGATTCTCTGCTAAAGCTCCAGCTTCGTGGCCAATTGCTGCTTGGAATGCTTTCTTCAAGTCTCTTGCTCTGCTGCCCTCGCCAACTCTTAATCCATCAGAAAATACAAAGATTTCTCCTTCGTGAGTGGTGGCAATAACCGGACCTTTGCCTTGGACTAAATTTACTTTCGCACCTTCTAAAGCTGCTACTTCGGCTTGTGCACCAGCTCTTTCTAAGCCTCTTACAGTTGGGGCTACATAATGATTATATAAATCTGAACCGGGGATTAATTCAGTAACTCGACCTTCAGTTCTTGCTTGATCAATGGCAGGAATAACAACTTCTTGGTGAAAATCTAAAGAAACAGGGGATTCTTTTATAACTGCTCGAGATAAATCACCTACTGGAGGAGCTCGAGAAACGCCTGCATCCACTATAGGATTTGGTCTTGGCGCATCAGAAGTCTCACCAATTCTTCCTTCTTCATATCTTCCTTGATTAAATGTAGCACCTCTACTTGTGGGTAAGAAAAATAATGAGACAAAAGCAATGTTACTTGCGATTTCATCTTTTTCACAACTCGGACAGGAACCAATACCCATATCTACATTCTCTAAAATTACTTCTTCAGTTATTGTTCTAACCGCACTTAATGTTGGCGCCACAAAAAGAATAGTGTCTAATTGATGAGGAATATTTAATAAACCCGCGGTGATGTGTTTTGCTTCTTGCCAGAAAGTTGAATTCATGCTAATCGGGAATTTTTGTGCTATCCACTTATTCATATTATTACCGGTAATCCTTCCGAGAAATTTTGCTTCTCCGGCAACAACCTTTTGCGCCAATGATGGATTAATTAAAGAAAGTCCAGCGTTACTTGCAGAATGCTGTCGAGAAAATGCACTAATGCGTCTTCCTAACCAACCAGTTTCTCCTTCGCTAACTACAGCGCTCTTTGGTAATTGTGCTATGTCTAAAAGCGGGCCTAAATAAACTGCCATCTGCGCACCTTGAAGTGCACGTACCGCAGTGCTTGCCCAGAAACCTAAATATCTATTCTCAATTATACGGTCGTTATTATCAGTTAAACCACCGATTGGAATTAAGTATTGGTCCACAGCTAAATCCCAATCTCCATAACGAATACCGCGGCCAAGTGTATATAAAAGCGTATCCACGCCTGCAAAAATAGGCATAGTCGCACCAAAATTTGGGATTGCCCTAATTAATGCTCTTAATAATTGATTTGGTTGATAAGCATATCCTTCTAAGCCTATTCTTGCATTGCCATCACCTTTAATAATTGTCCTTAACCATTGTGCACCGCCGCCAAAAACAAGGCCGCTTGCTGCGCCAATTCCAATGTGCGCTAAATTATAAGCCAAGTTCTCTCTACTAAAAAAATCTGGGAGAGAAGTATGATTACCCTCTTTACCTGCCCAATTATCTATTGCACTATTTAATGCCAAGCTTGGGTAAGCACCAACTGTAGAAATTCCCGTCATCAAGGCTTGTGTCCTTAAAATATGGCTTAATTGTGAACCGGGTTTTCCAGCTAACCAATTACCGCCAAATCTACCAGCTAAACCTCCAAGCAAAGCACCAATTCCAAAATCAATTGCAGCGTTTGACCAATCATAATCATATAATCCCAAGCCAGAATCTGCGTAACCACGCACTACATTAGTAATACCACCGGCGGCTCCATATCCTATAGTTCTGCCCAAAGGACTACTTAAAAATTGTGCTGTCCTGCTTGCGGCGTTTGATAATCCAGCAAATTGTGAAACTGTTCCGCCAATTGCACCGCCTGTAGCACCAAAAAGTATACCCCAGGCCATATTTTCTTTTGCCATTTGCATAATTTGATAACCGTCTAATGATTGACCCATTACTCTAGACGCTAACCAACCTAATCCCGTATAAAACGTAGCTCCGAATACCCCACCTCTTGCACCTAAATGAAGCATTGCATTGGCTACATTTTCTAATTTTAATAAAGTAGTTGCTCCTTGGGTTCCTTTTGCTGTAGCAGCAACACCAAAACCTCCGTACATCGTGAGCGCTGTAATTATTCCAAATGCAGAGAAATTTGTCGGGTCTAATTCGTAGGCTACATCAACAGCTCCAGAATCCCAACCCACAGTATTGCCGACTAATTCAGTAATTAATCCTTTGTTTGTTCCCCCACTAATTGCTTGTGGAATACCCTGGGTTAATGTTTGCCAATAAACTCCGACAAAACCTGTGGCATAATTTTGTGGTCTGCCCATAGGATTAAGAGCATATCCAGATAAAGGAAGTAATCTGCCTGCTTCATCTCTCTTTAAAGAACCATGTTCATTGGTCTCAAAGAACATCAAGGTTTTACCATAACCATCCGCTAGAAACCCACCTAAGAAAGCTAACGGCGCTAATGGCGTATATGTCATTGGATTTTTATAAACTGCTTCCCAATTATAATTACCGCCTATGGCTTCGGGATTACTTATTAACAATGCGAACCTCTGATCACCTTGACTTGCGCCAAAATCCTGCACCATTAAAACATTACCGCTATTATCGCGTATAGTATAAATTCCTCCGGGATGTGTATGCACAACTCTAAACCAACCATCCTCTGTATCTGGGGTAATGGTAACTTTATCATATAAACCAGTTAAGGCAGTTTTGGGAATATTAATTCTGATTTGTATTCCTCCGTCTTCATTTAAGGTATATTCAACTTTTCCACTGCGATCATAAGCCGGAATACCATATTCAAACTCTATTGTATTAGAAGGATTATATATATCTACTAAATATGTTATTTTCTTGTCTACCACTGTGTGTGTTGCCTCCCAAACTTCTCCTCTATTATAATAATGTATACTCGTAACGGTGTGAGTATAAGTACACTCTACAGCATGCGTATTATCTATAATAAGAGTAAGGGGGTCACAAGAAAGATTAGTAGATTCTGCTGGCATCTGACTGGAAAGATTATAGATATCAATTAAATATCTACTTAAAGCTGCTCTTTGATACTCTTTATCAACCTTTCCTTCTTCTGTAAATCTTAAAAATGGCGAAAAACCTTCAGTACTTACAGCGCCGATATGTTGGCCGTTATAAGTAATATTACGCGCATAATCTCTGGAACTATTGGCAGGGATAATAACTTTTCCATCTTGGTCTTTTACGTCTTGTAAATAATAGCCTTGGCTCTTTAAATCATAATGGAATCTTACCATTGTTCCTTTTCCAGTTACTATTTCTTCTCTTCTCTCCTCAACTTTATAGGCGTTAACTTGATAATTACCATTTTCTAAAACTTCTGGTTTAGATAATATTGTTTCACCAACCGGTAAATAGGTCAGAAGATCGTGTTCTCCCTGCCTCATGCTAATTGCTTTTCCTGAAGCAACAATTTCTAAATTTATACTATCCGGACTTTCACGTCGGTAAATATTCCCGTAGCGCTCTCCTGCGCTAGGACTTACTTCAATATACCAGCCTTTTTTAAATAATCTCTTGGTCCCATCTGCTCCCGGCAAATAGAAATCTCTGTCTACCTCTGCCATGTGCCCTTCGCCAATATTTTCTAAAACAAGTAAACCATCCTCTGATTTTCCTACGGCGCGATCTACATGCATGGCAACCTCGCCGTTATCATCAAAGGCCAAGGGCTGCGCCATTACTTCGCCAACTCCTGCAAATCTAACTTCTTTTCCGTATGAATAAATTAAACCCGAGGCTTCCCATAACCCGGTTAATTGTCCGTGATTAGTATAAACGCTAAGTGTTTCAAAATTTATACGATCACCCTTTCTAACACCCGGAATGCTTGAGGCCTCAACTGTTGGTCCTAATAAATCTAAAGATCTTAAATCTAAAGTCCCATCTTCTTTCTTAACGACCTCTGTTCTCCAAGAGGTAACTTTCAATTTACCGCCAGCAATTTCGTAAGTGCGCGCTTCGTTAAATTGTTCACCGGCTTTTACTGCGCGCAGGCCGTCTCTTGTTTCCTCTATCATCGCCACTTGTTCGTCACACCTTGTATCCTTGCAAACAAGGCCGCGTTGTAAATCTACATAATATGTTCCTTCGGCATCTAATCCTTGAATTTTATTATTATCACTTATTCTGGCAACCAAAGAAGTTATATCAAATTTTCCATTTTCTACTTTTCCAGTTAGAATTAAACCTTTTGCATTGGTAATTTCTACTTCTGAACCGTTTTTAAAATATGAATATTGGCCTGGGGTTGCCTCAACTAATGCACCAGCTGTTTCTCCACCTTGTCCTTGGCTGGTAAGCGTATTGTAAACTTTGCCTGTTGCTGTATCTAAGTAAAGTCCTTCCATATCCGTCATATTTCCGAAGGCACCACTATTCGCAACAACTTGAACAATCACCCCTTTATGTTCTCGGCTATTGTCGTCGGTGTAAGTAGTTTCGTATGGCTTAAAATTACCATCTACAACTGCACCAACTGCATAAATACCGTGTCCCCCTGTTAATACTCTAACATCGGTCTCGCCATTCCTATAAAAACGTAATTGGCTTGTAGTATTACCTTCGAAATCCGTATAAATTCCGGGCAATAGAGCACCAATTGGATTTTCGCATTGATTATCTGTACAGACCCTGCCGTACGGATCTACAAAAGAACCTTCGGGAATTTCAAAGAAATTAGTAACTTGGGCTTTTAATCCGGAAATCGGCTGTGCATCAGGAATAAATTGGCCATTTATGACATTGCCTTTTAAAACTATTCCACCTGGCGCGGTGTATTCTCTATCTGAACCATTTTCAATAAACACATAACCGTCTTGCTTAAACGCCTGTCCATCTTTAACATATCGGGGTAACAACGCACCTTCTAACTCTATTTCTCTGGTAACAGTTTTGGTAGGAGGAAATGCTGGTACAGCAAAACCCGGATCATTTGATGCAAGCATAATCACTCGACCATTTGCATCTACCATTGGTCCCGGAACTAGAGCCACTTCTGTTTGTGTAACTTTTACTCTTGTTGTGCCAAGTCTTTGATCTAAATTTCCTCTTTCATCTTGGGTAACATAAACATCTGTTTCGGCTTTGACTTTTTGCCCATTATAAATTGCGTCTATATTTACGGCGACAACTTCACCGGCCTTTATAAATCTAATTCGGCCGTCACTCCCTCTTATTTCAAAACCCCTTTGGTAAGGTCTACCTAATTTTATTGAGCCAGGCTGTGTTCCTACAAAATCAAATCTCTTAGTTACCCCTCTATAACCTACTAAATTTGTATCCCACCATCTTGCAATCTCTATGTGATCCCTTCCTAAATAATCAGTAGCTATTTTTACACTTTTATCTATAAAATCAATTATTTGTGAAATACCTGCTTTTCTATATTGAGTGATGTCTCCGCGGGCGCCCGGATAAGTAGCAGTTGATTTAATCGCGATTTTTCCATCTTCATCTAAACCTAAAATCTGTACACCCAAAGTCCTATTCTTTTTCCCGCCTAAATTTGCCTGACCTGCCTTGGAATTAAATTGTATAAAATCATAATGATTGTCTGCCCAGACCGGACTTACTTCTCCGCCTACAAGGTCTTCAGGAGTAACCATTCTTCTACCATTTTGAATAATTGCAGGATGCAGTAAACTACCTTCTGATAAGGTTTCTGCCCAATCAATCACCTCTGCGCCTTGTCTATCGTAAATTAATGTTGGCTTAGAAGAGAAATATGACGAGATTTCTTTTTTACCGCGCTTGGTAACAATTTGGCTTTTTTTGCCTTCTTTTTGCCATTCGGGTTCGAGTTGCGCACCATCATCTGTGGTTGGATCAATTTTATAAGTATCTTCTACTGGAGAAAACACTCCGCTAGATAGAGTTTTAACATCAGCTAAATAATGTAATTGTATTTTTTCTACTTCAGTTGAAGGTGGAACTTTTTGGCCAAATAAGCTTGGAATAAATATTTTACCTTGACCAAAGACTAAACCCTCGACAGAACCTTTCATATTAAATCCACGATAACCACGAATACCCGCACCCGGATTATCAATATGTAAAATCGCTGCGCCCTGGCTGGCATCACGGCCTAAACGTAGAATATCTACTTTATATGCTCTATCTGAAATCGAAACTCCTGTTCCTCCGACTTCTCCTGATTCTGGAGCAAAATATAAAGTGCTACCACTACCCGTATAAAGTTGTATACCGCTTGCACCCGCAGATAAACTAAATTTTAAATTAAGGTCTTCTTCCTTTAATTCGGCTTGCTCTCTTTTTAAAAGTTTTGTTTGTTTCTCATCACTTGTGCTATCTAAACTCGCAGTGATTTCTTCTTCGGAGAATCTTTTTGCTGCGGCATTAGCCACTATTCCCACACGTCCTTCAATATCTGTTGCGCTCACGCGCGCTCTGGTGCCAATAAAATCTTTATTTTCTTGTTCCGGATCTTTTTCTAATTCCGTTCTCTCTGTTTTCTTATTTTGGATATTCTCATGTCGTAATACTTCTTCTCTATCTAAGCTCCAAAGACCGTCTTTTGTCACTAACATTAATTCACTGCGCGGACCCTGAACTACTTCGCTAAATCTACCTTCCTCTCCTTCTAATGTTCCCTGCCAATTACCTTTGGCTATTACTTCTGCCTCACTAATCGATTTATTTCCAGAAATATAGATTCTATCATCTTTTATCTCTAAACCTTGTTTGATATATGGAGATTGTATTAAGCCATGTGCAAGACGTAAATGTCCTGTATCTTTATCATAATCAATTTGATAGCGGCCGGCAATGGTTACGCCTTTTGCATAAGCACCTGTATTAACAAAACCAAATGTTTGATTTGGGCCAACATTAAAATAACCCAAACCATTAGCGTAGGGCCGTAAGATTACAGTATTGGGACTGACAGTAGTAAATTCTTGATTGCCTTTTAAGGATAGAACGCCTGTTACAGGGCTTACTAAGACTTCTTCATAAGGACCTCTAAATTCCAGTGTCTGCAATGCCAAACTATTTGAAGATAGACCTTCGGGCGTTTCCTTATTAATAGAAAATGGTGTTTCTCTTAAGACTGTGACTTCCGGCTTTTTACCTTCAGATAGAGGAGTTACAAATCCATCTATTTGCGGTTTTTCTGGACTGTCTTTCGGTAAAGATTCTCGGATTTTTTCAGCTTGTACTTTTAAATCTTCTAATTGCGCAGGGATAGTCCTTTCATCAATTACAATAAGCGTATCCGTAGGAGTAATTTGTTCTCTTATTTTATCGGGGATTTGCGGTGCCAAAGAAGATATCCCATAAGGCAAATAAAAAAGTCTTGTCTCGGATTGTCCTAAAGAACCCCTCGTCACAGTTTGGAAAATATTTAAATCTGCATAAATTGCATCTTCTTTTAAGAAATGCAAATTCCCTTCTTTGTCAATGGGTGCGTCATCACGGCCCATTTTTATAGGAGCGTATGTTTTTTCGGGAGTCTGTATTTGCACTTCCCTATCCACAAAAGCTAATTTCTCACCGGGTCTTGAAAGATTACCTTCGTAATCACCGACTTTAAAACCATCCTCACTCCACCAAAGCCGATGCTCGCCCCCAGTAAGTATAGTAGTGGTTGAACTTCTTCTTAAATGTTCTTGCACATCATTTGTACCTAAGTTATGCACCAAAAATCTTTCTTCCTGTTTATTTGCATAACTTATAAAAGGAATTGGCTTTTCTCCTTTGGGAATTTCGGGGATTCCTTGTGCATTATATTGATAAAATCTTCTTTCCAGACAACTTTCTATTAAATTAGTAGCCACAAAGAAACTTCCGTCGGGATTAAAAATAGTATTTGCCGTACCAAAGTTTGGCCTAAAGAAAAATCCATCCGCAGGAACAATAATTTGACTTTCCGGCTCAAAAGCAATCCTTCCTTCCTTAAAGGTAATTACTTGAGTATCATCACCACTTGATGCCTGTAAGGCATAAATATTTCCTGCCTCATTCCCTAAACTAATAGCCGCGGTTAAATCCGGCGCATTAAAAGCCAAATCTACTAATTCTGCTTTTGCGGGTTTTAAAGTAACTTCTGGCGCGGGGCTGTGTTCTATAGCTGGAGTAGGAACTGAAACTTTTGAAGGGATAAAATCATAAGCGCTACCTCTTTGACCGTAACCATACAATAACGGCTGGGTATCGCGCATAATTAATTTAGAATCCTGTCCCTGATAATTTACTATTTGAATTTGTCTTTGGTCTAAAGCAAAGTTACCACCCACCCTTAATTCGCCGATATATTGTGAACCGTTAACAATTGCTTCTGGTGTATCCCAATGATGTTTTCCGCCACTTACCTCACCCCAGAAAGTAAAAATTTTCCCGGGTTTTATCCAAGCATATGCCTGTAACCCGCTACTGACTAAAGTTTCTAATTCTGCGGGACTATATTCGTGCCTTGTTGCACCCTTATCTTCGGCTGGCGCGGTTAAGCTATGTTGAAAACCCCCATTTTCTTCTACCCAGGTATAAATTACCGCACCCTTGCCTTCTAACAAAACTTTTTTAATCCCGGGATCACTCCTTAAAGCTGTACCTAAATTTTCTTGGTGTTGCAAATGA
>JBFMBJ010000025.1:0-11976 GCA_040755235.1 Candidatus Omnitrophota bacterium | reverse complement strand
TTATTGATACCGATAAAGAAAAAACCGCTGTTAACGAGGCTATGCGTTTAAGTATACCGACGGTGGCATTGGTAGATACCAATTGTAATCCTGATAGGATTACCTACCCTATTCCCGGAAACGATGATGCCATTCGCTCTATCAATTTAATTACTACACTTATTGCAGATAGTGTGTTAGAAGGAAGAAAGAAGTTTTTATCTTATCTTTCAGAGGTCACACCCAAAGAAAAGGTAGAAAAGGAAGTAGAAACAACTTCGACTCTAGAAGAAATCAAGATAGAACCGCAGGAAGAAGTTATCTTAGAAAAAGCACAAGCCGTTGTAAAAAATATTGATATTTTAGAAGGAAAAGATACTTCCGCAAAAATAAAACCCAAATCCAAACGCAAACCTAAATCCGACGAAGTTTAATTAAATTTTTGGAGGCAGCATGGAAATAAGCTTAGAAATGATTAAGGAGTTAAGGCAATTGACTTCTGCAGGCATAAATGATTGCAAAAAAGTTTTAACCGAAACAAAAGGAGACATGAAAAAGGCCTTAGAATTATTACGACAAAAAGGTCTTGAGATAGCAGCCAAAAAAGCAGAGCGTATAGCTCTACAAGGAAGAATTGAATCTTATGTGCACAATGGAAACAAAATCGGTGTAATTGTAGAGGTAAATTGTGAAACAGATTTCGTGGCCAAGAATGAAGAATTTATGCGTTTTTGTAAGGATCTCTGTATGCAGGTAGCAGCAACTGCTCCACGTTTTTTAAAGAAAGAAGACGTGCCCACTGATACAATAAAAGATCTGCCGGACAAGGAACTTTTTTATAAAGAAACTTGTTTGCTGGAACAGCCTTTTATCAAAGATGCAACAGTAAAAATAAATGATTTATTAACTAATTTGATTGCAAAGACTGGCGAGAATATTATAATCCGTCGATTTGTGCGTTTTGGAGTCGGTGAAAAAATATAAATAGATGAAGAGAAAAACTGTTTATAAACGCGTAGTTTTAAAATTAAGCGGTGAGGCACTTCAAGGTAAACAGAAACACGGTATTGATCAAGAAGTTTTATTTTCTCTAGCCCAGCAAATTAAAGAAGTTAAAGAATTAGGCGTGGGGATTGCTATTGTTTTGGGCGGAGGAAATATTTTCCGAGGTCAAGAAAATGCAAAAGATAAAGGCCTTGGCATGGACCGCTCTGTTGCTGATTATATGGGTATGCTTGCAACTGTCATTAATGGCATGGCGTTACAAGATGCCTTAGAAAAAAGCGGTGTTCCGACAAGAGTTTTAACTGCAATTGAAATTCGTCAAATAGCTGAACCCTATATTAGAAGGCGTGCAATCAGGCATTTAGAAAAAAATCGTGTGGTAATTTTTGTTGCTGGCACAGGTAATCCTTATTTTACTACTGATACCGCTGCAGCTCTACGTGCAAAAGAGATAAATGCTGATGTAATTCTAAAAGCCACCAAAGTTGATGCGGTTTATTCAGCAGATCCATTCAAGGTAAAAAATGCAAAAAGATTTACTACTCTTAAATATATAGATGTTTTAAAGAAACGCTTAAAAGTTATGGATGCAACGGCAGTGAGTCTTTGTATGGATAATCAGCTTCCTATTGTGATCTTTAATTTATTAAAACCCGGTAATATTCGAAGAGCCATTTTAGGCGAGCATATTGGGACCGTAATTAAATAGCTCTTACGAGGAGGTCTTTATGGGTACAAAAGATATTTATTATCAAACCGAAGAAAAAATGAAAAAGGCTCTTGAGGCAATGGCTAGGGAGTTTCAAGAGGTTCGTACTGGGAGGGCACATCCAGGTTTAGTTGAAGGTCTACATATTGATTATTACGGCACGATGACTCCTTTAAAACAAATCGCCTCTATCTCTGTACCTGATGCACACATGGTAACCATTCAGCCTTGGGATATAAGCGCAATTCCAGAGATAGAAAAAGCAGTGTCTATCTCTAATTTAGGGATAAATCCTTCTAATGATGGTAAGGTTGTGCGCCTTGTGATTCCTCCATTATCTAAAGAAAGAAGAGAAGAACTTTTAAAGTTAGTAAAAAAAATAGCCGAAGACGGACGCGTTTCCTTAAGGACTATTCGTCGAGATGCAAATGAAGCGATAAAGAAATTAGAAGATGGAAAAACTATTTCTGAAGACGAGCGGTTTAAATCTCAGGATGAAATTCAAAAACTAACAGATAAACATATCGCTAAAATCGAAGAATTCTTAAAGAATAAAGAAAAAGAGTTATTGAGTTAAATAAATATTTGTATTCTGGGCCGCTAGCTCATTAGGTAGAGCACCACACTTTTAATGTGGGTGTGCCGCGTTCGAATCGCGGGCGGCTCATTAAAATTTCAAAGTCCAAAATGCAAAATGCAAAATTGCAAATCAAAGTTAGATATTTTAAGAATAATTTTGGATTATTTTTTCCCGCCAAAAGTATCAGCGGGTCCGCCTTATTTTGTGGTGGAGATTTTTAATATTTGATTTTTGCGTTTGTATTGCGGACGTGGCGGAATTGGCATACGCGTATGGCTTAGGACCATATCCCTTTTTGGGTTGAGAGTTCAACTCTCTCCGTCCGCACTAAAAAATGTTTGCGGGAGTAGCTCAGTTGGTAGAGCTTCACGTTGCCAACGTGATTGTCGCGGGTTCGAACCCCGTCTCCCGCTTTAATTTTTGAGAATATAAATATATTTGGTTGATATTTTTTAAGGAGGTTGTATGAAAATTCAAGATTTTCTTTGTAAGAAAGCAGTTACTGCTAATCTAAAAGGTACGAAAAAAGAAGAGATAATTAAAGAGTTGGTAGATCTTTTGATTAATAGTGAAGAAGTTGAGAAAAAAGATCGGGCCAAGGTAGTAGAGTTATTAATGGCTAGAGAATCGCTTGGTTCAACTGCAATTGGCCAGGGCGTAGGTATTCCGCATGCCAAATGTGATTGCGTGAAGAAATTAGTTGCTAGTTTTGGTCTTTCGCAAAAAGGAGTTGATTTTGATTCTTTAGACGGAGAACCCGTCTACATATTCTTTTTATTAATTGCACCCAGTGATTCCGCAGGTCCGCATTTAAAAGCGCTGGCGCGAATTTCGCGTCTTTTAAAAGATAAATATTTCAGGGAGAGTTTAAAAGCCTGTCAAGACGAAAAGAATATCCTAAAAGTCATAACTTTGGAAGATGACAAAAAGATTTAGAATTTTTAAAAGTTTTAAGTGGCTGTATCCCGGGATGTATGTCAAGCGCTGGATTGGCGTTTGCATATTTGGGATATTTTTGGTTTTTGCAGGTTCCGCTAAATTATTTTTAGTCCATTTAAATATAAATAAATATTTTAATATCGGGCTAATTATTATAGGGATTCTGTTTTTGGCAATTGGCATGAAGCGGATAATTGTTTCAATAATAAATATTCTTCTGCCACAAAAAGACAGCAATAGTAATCTTGTAGATCTAGTTTATAAAAAAAGATTTTTAGAAAAAGGTCCGAAAATTGTTACTGTCGGCGGCGGGACAGGATTATCTGTACTTTTACACGGACTTAAAGAATATACCTCTAATTTAACTGCGATTGTTACAGTGGCTGACAGCGGAGGTTCCTCTGGTAGATTACGCGAACAATTTGATATTTTACCACCTGGAGATATCCGTAACTGTTTGGTAGCCCTAGCAGACACAGAAAGCTTAATGCAGGATTTATTTCAATTTCGCTTCAATAAAGAAAGCGAATTTAATGGGCATAACTTCGGTAATCTTTTTATTACTGTAATGACAAAATTGACTGGAGATTTTGAGCGGGCGATTAAAGAATCTAGTAAAGTTTTAGCTATTCGAGGACAGGTGATTCCTGCGACTTTAACTAGTGTCAATCTTGGCGCAGAATATACGGATGGAACGAGTGCCGAAGGAGAAGCAGAAATTCCTTTAAAGCACAAACAGATAAAAAGAGTTTATCTAAAGCCCGAAGACCCTCAGGCAACACCAGAAGCAATTAAAGCGATCAAGGAGGCAGATACAATTATTCTGGGTCCGGGAAGTTTGTACACAAGTATTTTACCTAATCTTTTGATTAAAGAAATTGCTCAAGCAATAGCTAATTCGCGCGCTTTAAAAATATATATCTGTAATGTAATGACACAGCCCGGAGAAACAGATGGTTTTACTGCTTCTGATCATTTACAGACATTAATCAAACACGTTCATCCGCGTATTGTAAACTGGTGTATTGTGAATAATGCAAAACCTCCAACTGATATATTAGAGCGTTATCGAAAGGAAAATTCTTATCCTATTATTATAGATAGCCAAAAAATAAAAAAGGCAGGATGTCGCGTGGTAGAAGACGATATTATTAATGCCCTTAATTATGTACGTCACGATTCAGAAAAACTTGCAAAAATTATTATTGGTTTAATCGAACAGGAAATATTATAAAATGTTAGAAACAGTTAAAAAAAAAGTAATTATAAAAAACAAACAAGGCCTTCATGCACGACCTGCGGCTTTGTTTGTACAGATCGCTAATAAGTATGATTCTAGTATCAGTGTAAAAAAAGATAACCAAACTGTGAATGGTAAATCAATTATGGGTATTCTGATGTTGGCTGCAGAGCAAGGCAGTGAAATTGTTATTATTGCTCGTGGCCAAGATGCTAAAACTGCGATTTTAGAATTAGAACAATTGGTGGGTCAAGATGAGTGAAATAATTAAAGGAATAGCAGCGGCTTCCGGAGTAGCAATGGGCCCGGCGTATATTATTGGCCGCGAGGAATTTAATATAGAGAAAGAAAAGATTACTGAAAAACAAATTCCTACACAGATTCAAATATTTGAAGAAGCGCTGATTAAAACTCGCAAAGAAATATTAGAGTTGCAGAAAAAAATTGCTCTAGAAATGGGACAAGAGGGTGCTGAGATTTTTAACGCCCATTTACTGGTTTTAGAAGACAGAATGCTTGTGGAAGAAGTTCTTTCTCGCTTAAAGAATGAAAAACTTAATATTGCCTATATTTTTTCTGAAGTTTTAAAGAAGTATATCAGTGTTTTTTCAAAAATAGAAGATGAGTATTTAAAAGAAAGAATGTCTGATATCTCTGATGTGGGTAAGAGGGTTTTGAGGAATTTATTAAGTAAAAAAAGAACTAATTTAGAAGAATTAAAAGAAAAGGCTGTAATCGTCGCACACGATCTTTCGCCCTCTGATACCGCAGCAATGCATAAGAGAAACGTAGCTGCTTTTATTGTAGATATTGGTGGAAAGACTTCACATACCGCGATTATGGCAAAATCTTTAGAAATTCCTGCGGTTGTGGGGTTAGAAGTCGCTACCTTAAAAATAAAACCCGGTGATTTTTTAATCGTTGATGGCGCGGCAGGTTTAGTTATTATAAATCCAGATAAAAAAACCATTCAGCATTATCATGGCGAAGAAGAAAAAATCAAGGATTTTGCAAAACAGTTTATCTCTTTAAAAGATCTAGCAGCAGAAACTCTTGATGGTAGAAAAGTAGAGTTAGTGGCTAATATTGAATTACCAGAAGAAATACCCTCAATCTTAAAGCACGGTGCCCAAGGAGTTGGTTTATATCGCACAGAATATTTTTACATGAACAGAAAAGACCTGCCAACAGAAGATGAGCATTTTGAAGCTTATCGGTATGTAGCAGAGGCTTTTAAGCCAAATCCTGTAGTTATTCGTACGCTTGATTTAGGAGGAGATAAATTTCTATCGCAGCTTGAAATACCTCATGAGATGAGACCATTCTTGGGTTGGCGGGCAATTAGATTTTGTCTGGCTCGGCCAGATATTTTTAAAATTCAGCTTAGGGCGATTTTACGAGCTTCGGTGTACGGAGATTTAAAAATTATGTATCCCATGATTTCCGGAGTTGAAGAATTACGGCAGGCAAATTTATTATTAGAAGAAGCGCGCAAAGAGCTAAGTCAAAAAAATGTATCGTTTAATAAAGATATGCAGGTTGGGGTTATGATTGAGGTTCCATCGGCGGTGATAACCGCAGATTTATTAGCGCAGGAAGCAGATTTTTTTAGTATCGGGACTAATGATTTAATTCAATATTCTTTGGCAGTTGACCGTACTAATGAAAAAGTAGCTTATTTGTATGAACCTACGCATCCAGCGGTCATAAGAATGATTAAAAATATTATTGAAGCAGGACACAATAAAAATATTTGGGTGGGTATGTGTGGAGAAATGGCTGGAGAGCCGAGTTTAATACCGATTCTTTTAGGATTGGGCCTAGATGAATTTAGTGTAGAATCTTTAATAATTCCTGAAGTAAAATCAATAATTCGCTCTTTAAGTTTAAATCAAGCAAAAGAAATAGCCGAGCAAGTTTTAAAGTTTTCTACGGGTAAAGAAGTTGAAGAATTTGCTAAAGATAAATTAAAAGAAATAAGAAAATCGCATGAAGCAAAAGCTTAATATTACTGATTTAAAAAAGATTGACCAACATAATATGCTAGATCTATTATTAGGTTTTCCAAGACAATGCAGGCAGGCTTTTGATATTGCGAAAAAAATAAATCTTTCCCAAAATTATAAGGATTTTAAGAATATCGTTTTTTGTGGAATGGGTGGTTCGGCGATAGGTGCAGATTTAGTTAAGAGTTATCTATATTTTAAATCTAATGTTTCAATAACAGTGGTGCGTGAATATAATTTGCCAAGCTTTGTTGACGAAAACACCTTAGTTTTTGTTTCTAGTTATTCAGGAGATACGGAAGAAACACTTTCAGCTTACGATGAGGCTTTGAAGAAACGATGCAAGATAATTGCTATTTCAAGCGGAGGAAAACTAAAAGAAAAAACTTTTAAGGATGGTTTTTATTTTATAGAAATACCTCAAGGGTTACCACCCCGTAGTTCATTAGGTTTTTTAAGCATTATCCCTTTGGGTGTATTGGCGAAATTGATGAACTTATCTATTGAAAAAGAGATAGAAGAAATAATTTTTTTATTAGAAGATTTGACTAATAATTTAAATCCCAGAATAAGTAGAGAAAAGAATATTGCCAAAAAAATAGCCCTTGATATTTATGATAAATTTGTAGTTAGTTATAGTGCTTCAATACATTTTGATGTTGTTTCTATGCGTTTTAGGGGGCAACTAGCAGAAAATTCAAAAACATTAAGCTCAACACACTTTTTTCCAGAGATGAATCATAATGAAATTGTTGGTTGGGCTAATCCTAAAAAATTATTAAAAAAATTTATAGTGGTTTTATTTCGCGATAAGCTAGATCATCCCAGAACGCAAAAGCGCATGGAGATTACAAAGACAATATTTAAGAAAAAGAATTTGAAGGTAATTGAGATTTGGTCAAGAGGAGATTCTCTTTTAGCCAGAATTTTTTCGTTAATTTATATCGGAGATTTTATTTCTTTTTATTTAGCGATTTTAAATAAAGTTGATCCAATGCCTGTAGAGAGAGTTGCTTATTTGAAAGAAGAGTTACGAAAAGAAAGTTAGAAGTGTTATAAAAAAAGAAAGTTATAATATGGAGGATTTCTAACGGGGTGAAAGCATTAATTTTGGCAGCAGGTTATGGTACGCGGATGTATCCTTTAACCAAACTGCGTCCAAAATCTTTTTTAGAGATAAAGCATAAACCGCTCATTGATTATTTGGTAAAAGATTTAGATTCTATAAACAAAATTGATAAGATAATAATCGTTACTAACAATAAATTTTTTCATATTTTTTTAAAGTGGTCAAAAAAAATTGATACAAAGAAAAAAATTGTTGTTCTTAATGATGGTACGCGTTATCCATCGCAGCGATTAGGTGCAATTGGTGATATAATCTTTACAATAAAAGAAGAGAATATTAAAGACGATCTTTTAGTTTTAGGTGGGGATAATCTTTTTGATCAAAAATTAGATGAATTTCTTAAATTTTGTTTTCACAAGAGACCTCATCCTTGTTTGGGCGTTTATAATGTGAAAAAAAAAGAATTAGCTAAAAGATATGGTGTGGTAAAGCTAGATAAATATAACAAAGTTATTAAATTTGCGGAAAAATCAAACAATCCTTTTTCAACACTAGCAGCAATGTGTTTGTATTTTTTCCCGAAAGAAAAATTACACCTATTTCAAGAGTACCTAAAGATCAATAAAAATCATATTGATTTAGCAGGTCTTTATATAGATTGGCTTTGTAAGAAAGAAGAAGTTTTTGGATTTGAGTTTAAAGGAAATTGGTTTGATATTGGTCAACACGATTCATACAAAAAAGCAAAATTAATTTTTAAAAAATCTGCGTAAAGCAGATAAAAGAAAAAGGAGAAAAAGAGAAAATGCCAAAGTCGAATTATTTATTTACTTCAGAATCAGTAGCAGAGGGGCACCCGGATAAGGTTTGTGATCAGATATCAGATGCAGTTTTAGATGAAGTGTTAAGGAAAGATCCTAAAGGACGCGTTGCTTGTGAAACTTATGTTACTATGGGTCTAACTATTGTTGGCGGAGAGATTACAACTCATAGCTATGTAGATGTACATAATTTAGCTAGAGGCGTTTTAAAAGATATTGGATATACTCATCCAAAATATGGTCTAGATTATGAAACTTGTGCAATTATTAATACAATTCACTCCCAATCTCCGGATATCGCTCAAGGCGTAAATACTGGAGGGGCAGGAGATCAAGGAATGATGGTGGGTTTTGCTTGTGATGAAACAAAAGAACTTATGCCTCTTGCGATTATGCTATCGCATAAGTTAGTAAAACAAATGGCTGATGTACGCCATAAAAATACGCTAACTTATTTGGGGCCAGATGGAAAATCTCAGGTAACAGTTTTATATGAACAAGGAAAACCCAAAAAAGTTACTTCTGTAGTTTTGGCTTGTCAACATACCACAGATATTCTTGATTCAACCGGTACCAAGATCACTAAAAAAGCCAAAGAAGAAATAATTGAAGCAATTGCTCAGCCAATTTTAAAAAATTATATTGATAAAGATACCAAGTTTTATGTTAATGAAACTGGTAAATTTGTAATCGGTGGTCCACAATCAGATACTGGCATGACCGGAAGAAAAATAATGGTTGATACTTATGGTGGATTTGTTCCTGCTGGAGGTGGTGCTTTTTCTGGTAAGGATCCAACTAAAGTAGATCGTTCTGCGGCTTATATGGGCCGCTATGTTGCTAAAAATATAGTTGCTGCGGGCCTGGCTAAAAAATGTTTGGTACAGGTTGCTTATGTTATTGGAAAAGCAGAGCCACTTTCTTTAATGATTGATACCTATAACACAGGTGAAGTTTCAGAAGAGAAATTAATCAAATTAGTAACTAAACATTTTGATTTAACGCCCAAAGGCATCATTGAAGAATTGGATCTTTTAAGGCCGATTTATCGAAAGACTGCTTGTTATGGTCACTTTGGTAGAACTGAACCAGAATTTACTTGGGAGAGAACTGATAAAGCTAAAATTTTAAAAAAAGAAGCGTAAAAATTTAACACGAATTAGTACGAATAAAAATCGAATAATCACGAATTAATTCGTGCAAATTTGACTAAAATTTGTGTGAATTCGTGTCCAAAAAAAGGATAGAGATGGATTACGATATAAAAAATATAAAGTTAGCTAAAATTGGTAAGCTGCGTATTGAATGGGCATCGAACAATATGCCAGTTTTAAATTTGGTGCAAAAAAGATTCAATAAAGAAAAACCGCTAAAAAATATTAAAATTGCTGCCTGTCTTCATGTAACCACAGAAACAGCAGTTTTAGCACTTACTTTAAAAGCAGGTGGGGCTAGCGTGTATGTCTGTGCCTCAAATCCTTTAAGTACGCAGGATGATGTTGCAAGTTCTTTAGTGAAAGACTACAACATTCCTGTTTTTGCTATTAAAGGAGAGGACGGCAGAACTTATTATAAGCATATCAATAAAGTTTTAGACATAAAGCCCCAAATTACTATGGATGATGGCGCAGATTTAGTTTCTATAATTCATAGTAAGCGCAGTAGCCTAAATGAATTTATTTTAGGTGGTACAGAAGAAACTACCACAGGTGTAATTCGACTGCGTAGCCTTGAAAATCAAGGAAAATTAATGTATCCAATTATTGCCGTAAATGATGCGCAAACTAAACATATGTTTGATAATCGTTATGGCACAGGACAATCTACAATTGATGGAATAATTAGAGCCACAAATAAATTAATTGCAGGGAGTAATTTTGTAGTTTGTGGTTATGGTTGGTGTGGTAAGGGTGTTGCAGCCCGTGCCAAAGGAATGTCAGCAAATGTTTTTGTGGTCGAGGCTGATCCTTTAAGGGCACTTGAAGCCTTAATGGATGGAAATCAGGTTTTGCCAATTAAAGAAGCTGCAAAACTCGCAGATTTTATTCTAACTACTACCGGCGATATTCATGTAGTGCGTAGAGAACATTTTTCTTTAATGAAAGATGGTGTGGTATTGGCAAACTCTGGGCATTTTAATGTAGAAATAGATATTCCTAGCTTAGAAAAAATGTCCAAGAAAAAAAGAAAAATTCGTGAATTTGTAGACGAATACGTACTTTCTGGTGGCAAAAAAATCTATCTTTTAGGAGAGGGGCGTCTAATAAATTTAGCCAGTGCTGAAGGCCATCCGGCAAGTGTTATGGATATGAGTTTTTGTAATCAAGCGCTTTGCGCAGAATACATGGTTAAAAATTACAAAAATCTAGAAAGAAAAGTTTATAAAGTTCCAGAAGATATTGATAAAAATATCGCTCGATTAAAATTAGCATCTTTGGGGATAAAAATAGATAATTTAACCAAAGAGCAAGAGGAATATTTGGCCTCATGGGAACTCGGAACATAAAAAGAATTGGGGTTTTAACTCCGGGTGGTGATGCGCCGGGAATGAATGCCGCGATTAGGGCTGTGGTGCGTTCCGGAATTTATAATAAATTAGAAGTAATGGGAATTTTCCGGGGATGGCAGGGCCTGATTAATGAAGAAATAAAATTATTAAATTCTCGTTCGGTTTCAGGAATCATTAATCAGGGAGGAACAATTTTAAAGACTACACGCTGTAAAGAGTTTTATACTCACGAAGGCCAAGAAAGAGCTTTTAATGTTTTAAAAAATAATTTTATCGATGCTCTAGTTGTGATCGGAGGTAATGGCAGTTTTAAGGCAGCGCACGAATTTAGTAAAAAATATAATGTGCCTTGTGTAGGAATAGCTGCATCTATCGATAATGATATAAATGGCATAGATGTAACAATAGGATTAGATACGGCAATAAACACGGCTTTATCTAGTGTAGATAATATTCGCGATACTGCCACAAGCATGGAACGGGTTTTTGTAATTGAAGTAATGGGTAGAGAGTGCGGTTTTATTGCGCTTTCTATTGCCTTGGTGGGTGGTTGCGAAGGCGTAGTGATTCCAGAAAGAAAATTTAGCTTAGAAGAGATAAGCCATGATATTGTCGAAGGCAACTTAAGGGGTAAGTTAAGTTGGATTATTATTGTAGCTGAAGGTGCAATTCATGCCCATGATCTTGCCAAACAAATTACAGAAATGACCAGCCTTGAGACTCGCTCTGTTGTTTTGGGGCATACGCAAAGAGGAGGACGACCAACAGCTTTAAGTAGGCAACTTGCTTTAACTTTTGGTCAAAAAGCGGTAGAATGTTTATTGGAAGGTAAATTTAATAAAGCAGTGGGTATGCGCGACGGTAAGATTATTACAGTGGATTTAGAATTAGCTACAACTAAAAAAGAATTTGAAATAGATCAAATGCTTAATTTAATTAAAACATTAAGTTAAAAAAATTGAAAGGGAGGGTTAGAAGAAGTGGCAAGAACAGAAAAAAATATGGATTTATTGGTAAAAGAATTTATTTTAGAAACAAATCTCGATACTAAAAAGAAATTAGCCAAAAAAATAAGCCAACGAGCAAAGATAAAAGGAATCTATCCTTCAAGCATCCAAG